>JAKSKA010000023.1 GCA_024401915.1 Bacteroidales bacterium | reverse complement strand
TATGGTATATGGGCCTAGCATTGCCAATAATGTCCTGAAGAGAATAGCAACTCATTTATCAAAGCAAGATTGGATATATTACAGCGCGCGTTGTGATAATGATAATTTTGCTGTAATGTTCCAAGATATGCCAGCAGAAGAACATAGACAGTGCCCAGACCATAATGTTCAACTACATCGTCGGGGCTGCGGTGACGTGGATCCCCATCCTGACCGGGACCGCATTCGGGGACAGCACGCTGGCGGCATATTCGCTGCCGGGCAAGTCCCTTGTCTGCGCCGCCATCCAGGGCGTGATGTTCCTGGCGGGATTCGCGGTCATGGACGCCAGCGTGGCACGCTCCGGCGTAGCCCTTACGACGGTGTCTTCACGTGCGTCGCTGATACTTCCCGTGATTCTGAGCGCCATCTTCTTCGGGCAGAGCGCACCCGCGTGGATTCCCGTTGTGATGGTGGTGGCCGCAATGGTGATGATCATCCTCCCCTCCGGCAACGGAACATCCGGGAAGTCCAACTTCAACGCAATGCTCTTCCTCGTCATCGTGTTCTTCACCTACGGCATCTCGGACTTCTTCATGAAGGTGTCCCAGAATTCCGTGGAGGAGGTGTACGGCGCATCCGAGGACAGGCTCAATGCGCTGACCGGCTTCATCTTCCTCGCGGCATCGCTCGCCTCCCTTATCTGGTGCGCCGTCACAGGCTCGCTGAAGAAGGGAATCAGATGGAACGCCGTGGGCAGCGGAATCGTGCTCGGACTTATCAACACCGGATGTACGTCCTCCCTGCTGAGGGCTCTCGGATTCATGTCCACATCAGTGTTCTACCCGCTCTACAACATCGGCATAGTCCTGGTGGCGTCGCTGCTTGGCGTCATCTTCTTCAAGGAGAGGCTGAAATGGATTCAGGTTGCCGGGATGGTCGTGGCGGCAGTGGCGATAACCTTGTTTTTCAGATAGTCGGTCTATAGCAGCAGAAGGACTGCAAAGACGTACAGCAGGAAGCCCTGGAGCTTGAGTCTCGGCGCGCTGTTGCATTCCACTATGGCCTCCGCTGCTCCCATTCCGGACAGTTCGGAGAGCGCAGTGTCCCCTTTCGACCTAACACGGCTTCCCGGGAGCGCCCGGGCCGGCCACTTGGCGATTATCTGCCCGTCATAGACCAGGGTGGCGCCGCCATTCGAGCGGTTAAGTGCCATAAGCGTGCGTCTGTCAGCGAAATAAAGGCTGGACAGCACCCTCGGGTCGGCAATCTTCCCGTCGAGGTCCTCCACCGTTCCGGCCACCAGCAGCAGCGGCTTCACCCCTGACTGCCCCGCGGCCGTCCAGAAATCAGCTATCCTCTGTGCATCCGCGGCATCGAAAGCCGAAGGCTTGTACAGCGACACTATGGCCACGCGGCCGTCAAGCGCCAGCGAGTCGCAATATTCGCCGTCCACGTCCGAGAACGCGAGCAGGGGCGCCGAACTGTCAGACACGAAATCCATCTGGTCCATCAGCTCCACTCCCGGAGCATAAGGAGTGAAATCCAGGGCGGGAACGCTGAGGAGGGAATATACGGTAAAGAGCACCAGCGATACGGAAGATATGCCGAAGCTCACGTACTTTATCTTGCGCACCGGCTCGTCCAGCGACGAGAGCGGAAGGAATGCAAGCGCCCATAGACCGTCCAGGATCAGGTTTTTCACGAAGCTCTGCCCGTGCGTAAGATGGACGGCCTCGCCGAAGCAGCCGCAGTCCATAACCGGATTGAAGATGAGGGCGGCAAGTGTGAGCAAGGTGAAGAACGCCAGCATCACGCCCGAAACGGCAGCGGTCAGACGGCGCCAGACGCCGCTGATGAGCGCAGCGCCGCAGACGGTCTCAAGCAAGGCCGCGGCGACCCCGAAGACGGAGGATGCAGGAGCAAGGAAAGACATACCGAGGAACGAGAACCAGCTCTCGACGACGAGGGCAGCCCCCACCGGGTCCATCAGTTTCAGGAAACCGGCGAAGAAGAAGACAAAGCCGAGGATGACGGCCGTGATGCGCCTAACGATTCTCATCGCAAACAGTCTTTATCCTGGAGAATATCGCTTCGGGAGGAAGCATATTCCCGTTTTCGTCGGAACAGTCCACGACTTTGAGCGCAGGGTCCTTCTCCGCAAGCTTCAGATACAGGTCGCGGACCCTTTTCTGGAAACGGATATCGGCCTCGTGAATATCGGCAGCACCCCTGAGATAATCCCTGTCGGAGCCTTCGCGTCCGTTCCTGAGGCTTGATTCGATGAAGGACATCGGGACATTGAGGAAGATGTTCAGGTCCGGACGCGGCAGAGCGAAATCGCCGTATTCCGTCCTGAGTATCCAGTCCATCAGTTCCGCAGCCTCCCCGTCCGACGCGAGCTTGGCGCACTGGTACGCGACGTTGGAATAGACATACCTGTCCAGGAGCACGGAACCGCCCCCGTCGAGCACCTTGCGGATATAGGGGGCAGCATCCCGCCTGTCCTCTGCAAAAAGCAGGGCGACAAGCTGGGGGTGGACCTCATCGATGTTGCCGAAGCCACCGCGGAGGAACTTCGCTATGAGGTCCCCGTACACCGGGGCATCATACCTGGGGAAATGGATATATTCGAGCCCTGGGCACAAGCCTTCCAGATACTCCCTGAGCATCTTTACCTGAGTGGACTTGCCGGCTCCGTCGAGACCTTCGAGAACTACAAACATAGCGGATCACTTTTCAATGACATAGACATCATCCCCCGGGCTTGCGAAATTGAACTGCTCGCGGGCGAATTTCTCAAGGGTGTCCCTGTTGGTGGACATCATACGTATCTGTCTGTCCAGCCTTTCGTTGTCCTCCTGATAGAATTCTATCTGCTTCTGCTGACGGCGTATGGTGAAGCCGGCCTGAAGCCAGCGGAAGATGTTGTCGCGCTTGACGAACAGGAATGCCACCGCAAGGGCCGTCGCGATTATGACGAACCTCAGGAAGGGTTTGGGTGTCTTTTTCTTCTTTGCCATTTTTCTGTTTGTGCAAAAATAACTAAATTTGCAAGATTAGGAAATACTTAACAACAACAATATGAAACCTACGTTACTTGTTCTTGCTGCCGGAATGGGCAGCCGTTATGGTGGACTGAAGCAGATGGACGGCCTCGGCCCCAATGGTGAGACTATCATCGACTACTCCATCTACGATGCCGTGAACGCCGGTTTCGGCAAAGTGGTTTACATCGTCCGCGAATACTTCAAGGACCAGATGGAGCAGACGGTAAAGGAAAAATACAGCGGCGTCAAGTGTGTCGACGGCGCTCCCCTCGAGTTCGTTTTCGTAACCCAGGAGCTTGACAAGATCCCTGCAGGATTCACCCTCAACCCCGAGCGTCAGAAGCCCTGGGGCACCGCCCACGCCGTCCTTATGGCAAAGGACGTCATCAATGAGCCCTTCGTCGTCATCAACGGCGACGACTACTACGGAAAGGACTCCTTCAGGATTGCAGCTGACTGGTGCCGTGAGCACGAGAAGTCGGAGAACGTCTATGCAGTGGTCGGTTTCGAGCTTGACCACACCCTTTCCGAGAACGGACGCGTATCCCGCGGAATCTGCCACTATGACGCACAGGGCCACCTCACCGACGTTGTCGAGCACCTCAACATCGGCAAGGATGAGGACGGCAAGGTCAGCGGAGACAACTCCGTCAGCGGCGAACACGTGATCATCAACGGAAACGACCTCTGCTCTATGAATATGTGGTGCTTCACACCCGATTACTTCACGAAGAGCGAGGCTATCTTCCTCGACTTCCTCAAGCAGTACGAGGGAGAGCTCAAGAAGGAATACTACATCCCCTACGCCATCGACTGTATGATAAAGGACAAGAGCGCAAGCACCGACGTGCTTTCCACCCCGTCCCACTGGTTCGGCGTCACCTACAAGGAGGACCGTCCCGCAGTGGTCGCAAAATTCGCGGAACTCGTCAGCGAAGGCGTTTATCCTTCCCCTCTCTACCGGTAATGAGTGCACGCAGACGCCCGGGGAACTTCCGGTTCTTCGGGCTTTACACCTTCTTCGTCCCCAACGGCGCCGAGCTTGCGATACTGACGGCGCTGTTCATAGCGGGAGCACTGCTCGGCAACATAGTCACTGCCGTGGTGACACTGCTGTGCGGCAGCGGGATAGCCGCTGAATACGGAACGCTCGTCGCCTATCCGCTGATCTTCATCCCCGCAATGATGTACGCGAGCGCAAGCAGCCGCACGAACAGTATGAACCGCAGCGGTCTCAAGCTCGACAGCTCGAATTTCGGAAAGACCGGCGGGCTGCTCTGCGCCCTGACGGCAATGGTGGCGACGCTTGCCGCAGCGTTCTGCGGTGACGCGCTCTCTATGCTGCTGCCCGAGATGCCGGCCTGGCTGAAGGAGATGCTGGAAGGTCTCACACAGGGCAATTTCTGGATCAACTTCCTGATGGTCAGCATATTCGCACCGCTGTTCGAGGAATGGCTGTGCAGGGGTATGGTACTCAGGGGAATGCTCGGTAACGGCGTGAAACCCTGGATTGCCATAATCCTTTCCGCCCTGTTCTTCGCCATCATCCACCTCAACCCCTGGCAGGCTATCCCGGCATTTATGATAGGATGCCTCTTCGGCTACGTCTATTACAAAACAGGCTCGCTCAGGCTCACGATGCTGATGCATTTCACCAACAACAGCTTCGCGCTGCTGCTGGGCCGCTTCGATGTGCTGAAGGACGCCGACAACTGGCTGGACGTACTTAGCAGGCAGCAGTATTTCACCATATTCGCGGCCTGCGTCCTGCTCGTCATATTGGCAGTCAGGGTGTTTGCACGCATACAATGTACGGGCGCGGCTGGTGGAGCCGCGAAAGTCCCGTGTATCTTTGACGAAAAGGAGCGGTAGATGAAACTTCTTTCACGCATAATCTTTCCGGCAGCCGTGGTCAGTTCCGTGGCTGCAGCGGCGCTCGGCCCCGGCGCGTCCGGTATCGAGTTCACCGACATACCCGGAGAGATATGCCTGGAAGCCGCCGACACCGTAGTCTATCCGCGCGATGCGTATAAACTGCGGCGTGTGGCCGATCTGGGAGAATGGGAGATAGCGGACAGCCTGCTCAAGGCGGCAGCGGACAGCGGCGCCGTGGCTGACACCCTCCCCCACCTCAGTGCGCGCGACACTATCAAGGCGCCCGATTCGCTCCGGTTCACGGACCCGTTCCGATACAAATACTATGTGGCCCTTTGCGACTCGCTGACCCACAGGGAAGTACGAGATTCACTCCTGAAACGCGTCGATTCCCTGAAACTCTCCAGTCTGGCCTTCAAGCTGGACTCCAACTTCACGGCGGCCGCCAGCGACTCCCTCTACGCGCGCCTCGACTCCATAGATAGGTTCAGGCTGGACTCCCTGTATGCAGCGGATTCCACCGCAGCAGCGAAAGCTGCGTTCCTCGCCTGGTACAACTCCCTCAGCAAGGCCGACAGGAAGAAGTACGATATGGAGCAGTACACGAAGGTGAAGATGAAGGAGCTGGACAGCCTCAAGAAGGTCAAGGAAAAGCGCCAGGCAGAGAAGGACAGCATCACGGAGAACACCCCGAGGATACTGGAGACCTTCGCCGTACCGGACTCACTTCACTACAAGCGGATAATCGTCTGGAACGTGGATGATGACTTTCACAAGATTGCTCCCGCGGAACTGGACACCAGCTACAACTACCACTTCTACGACTTCCCGTTCCAGCGGGCCGATGTTAATTCGAGCTGGCTCGGAGTCGCCGGCTCCCCAGTCCAGCCATACGACTGGTTCAAGCGCAGGAGCGATGCCGGAGTGGAATTCTATGACGCGATGGAAAGCTGGAGCTTCTCGCCACGCACCCTTCCCCAATACAACACGAAGACTCCATATACGGAGCTGGCGTACTGGGGCACCCTTGCGGGCACCAAGTCCAAGCAGTCCAACAACATACACATCCTCACGACCCAGAACATAACTCCGGCATTCAACATCACCCTGCTTGCCGACAAGTTCGGAGGCGGAGGTTTCCTCGCCAACGAGGACACGCGCAACACCACTCTCGCGGCGGGGGCCAACTACCTCGGACGCCGCTATCTCCTCCACGCCGGCATCATCCACAACAAGGTGACGAGAAACGAGAACGGAGGCATCGTGGAGACCGACAAGAGCGGACTGGAAGGCAATTTCTGGATAAGGGACACGACCGTGGATTCGAGAGAGATCCCGGTATCCCTCTCGAACGCATCATCCAAAGTACTGAAGAACTCTTTCTTCCTCGACCAGCAGCTGAGGATTCCCTTCAACTTCATAGAGAAGCTGCGCCATCGCGGGGACACCAGTTTCGTACTGTCCGACACCCTGAACCGCAACATCACGACGGCATTCATAGGCCACAGCAGCGAGTGGTCCGCATTCACCCGTACCTACACCGACAAGATCGGCGCTACGGATGTCTATGGGCGCAATTTCTACCACGACGCTGCTGGCGACTACGTCTGGTTCCACGACCAGAATGCCAGCAACGACTCGCTCAGAGTCACCGATTTCGACAACAAGCTCTTCATCAAGCTGCAGCCCTGGGGAGAGGACGCCATAGTCTCGAAACTGAACATCGGCATCGGGGACAGGCTGAGACAATACTTCGACAGCACGTCGATAAGGCCGCAGAAGCACACGGAGAACTCATTCTACATCTACGCCGGAGCAGAAGGGCGTTTCCGGAAATACATAGAATGGGACGCGAAGGCGGACTACACCCTCGCCGGCTACAACTTCGCCGACTTCGGACTGCAGGCCAATGCCAAATTCAACGTCTATCCCTTCCGCCGCGCACGCACGAGTCCGGTTTCACTCGGACTCCACTTCTCAAGCGAGCTGCGTGAGCCGGGATACTACCAGCAGCACCTCAACCTCAACCATTTCCGCTGGGACAACGAGTTCGGTAAGATATCCACGACAAGGTTATACGGCAATCTGGACATTCCCCACTGGAAACTGAAAGCAGGTGTGGGCTACGCGCTGCTCGGGAACAACATCTATTACGACACCCTCGGCATAGCGCGCCAGAACGGCGAAGCTATGAGCATCCTTTCCGCCTCTCTGCGCAAGGATTTCGTATTCGGTCCACTCCACCTCGAGAACCAGGCCCTGTTCCAGTTCTCGTCAAAGCCCGACATCGTCCCCCTGCCGGCAGCAGCCGTCAACCTCAGGTGGTTCTTCCAGTTCGTCGTGCAGAAGGACGAGAGCGGAGACCACAACGTGATGGTGATGCAGATAGGCGCCAACGGTTTCTGGAACACAGCCTGGAACGCGCCTGCCTGGAATTCGGAATTCGGCGTATTCCACAACCAGAACAGGAACCTCTACCACAACGGCCCCTGGTTCGACCTCTTCGTCAACGTCCAGTGGAAACGCGCCTGCATCTTCATCAAGTACCAGAATATGGGACGCGGATGGCCTATGGAGAAAGCTGACTACTTCAGCGCGGACCATTATATAATAACGCAGCCCGGAATCGACGGACTCAAGTTCGGCATATTCTGGCCGTTCTACATCCAGCCCCATCAGCACAGCGCTGTAAGCGGCGGCGCATCCGGAGGAGGCCGGTCATCGTCAGGCGGAGGACTACTCGGAGGAGGCGGAGGAGGCCTGCTGGGCGGAGCCAATGGCCTGATGGCCGGATCCAAGCGATGAAATCGAAAGCCATCATAGCCACGGTACTGATGATGTTTGCGACCCTGTACGTCCAGGGGCAGCGTCCGCTCCGCGCCGTGATGGATATTCCTTACGACCACAACTCCCTGACGGCAGGATACAACTACAGGCTGCTCTGCGACTTCTCGGCATCGCTGGGCAGAGACATCGAGATCTTCAAACTGCCGGAAGGCAGGAACGCCCTCGAACTGCTGCGCGAAAGGGAATACGACATCGTTGTCGTGCCACACGACGACCCTGATATGCGCTGGGCGCCGGAGGCCCACCTGTCCGCCGATTCGCTGGCGCTCTGGTGCACCACCCCCTGGTGTAGCTTCAGGAACGAGATGGCGGACTGGCTTGAGAGCCTTCCCTCGTCACGCAGCTACCGCCTGAACAGGGCTCTGTTCCTCGGTCCGAGGATGCCTTTCAGGGTCAAGGAGCCGAAAGCCCACCTCAGTCCGTACGACGATCTGTTCCGAGAATACGCAGGGCTAGCCGGATGGGACTGGAGACTGCTGGCTGCCGTGGCCTACTGCGAATCACGTTTCCATATCGAGGCCGGGTCCCACCGCGGCGCTATGGGGATGATGCAGATGATGCCTGCGGCATCGGAGCGTTTCGGCGCAGCCAACAGCTTCGACCCGGAGCAGAGCATAAAGGCAGGCGCCAGATACCTCGGAAGCCTGAGCCGTATGTTCGAAGACCTTGTCCCCGACCCTGAAGAAAGGATGAAATACGTCATCGCTTCATACAACGGAGGGGAAGGCAGGATACTGCGATGGATAGGATACGGGGAGGAGCTCGGCGTGAATACTGCAGAATGGAAGTATCTCGCGGAGGTGATGTCCGTAAAGGAAACCGTGGGTTACGTTGATGAGGTGATGGCGGTATATGAACAATATTGCAGGATCTGTCCTTGATTTTGATTATTTTTGCGTCCGATGTCCACGTCCGAGTTCATAGCGCGCAAGTTGCGTTTCAAGGGGAAGGGAGCCACGGCGGCAATCGCCATTTCCTTCCTCGTGATGATTATGGCTATCGCCATATCCGCCGGATTCAGGGATGAGATACGCAAGGGCATATCATCCATCTGCGGCGACGTCGTACTCACGGACCCGGAATCGAACCTGATGAACGGCACCGGGAGCATAGACGCCTTTCCCTCATATATGGACAGGATGCTCGGGACCGAAGGGGTTGACAGCATCAGGAGGGTAATCTACCGCGCCGGTATAATAAAGGGCGCGGAGGACATCCAGGGCGTCGTATTCAAGGGCGTTTCCGACACGGCAGCCCTCGCGGCTGACATTCCGGAGAAGCTTTCGAAGATGATGAAGCTGGGTCCCGGAGACAAGATGACGGCCTATTTCGTGGGCGAAAGGACGAAGGCCAGGAAATTCACCGTCAGGTCGGTATATCCCAACCCGGTCGAAGCGGACGGTAATATGATAGTGATGACCTCTCTTTCGGACCTTCAGCGCGTCAACGGCTGGGATTCCACAAGGGTTTCCGCCCTCGAAGTGGTCCTGAAACCGGAGAAGTGCAACAGGAAGGATATGAAGGATATCGCCGGGGAACTGGGAGCGATATCATCCATCTATGCAAGGGAAGACGAATTCCCCCTCGTCTCCACGAGCGTGGCTGAGAACTACAGCCGCATCTTCGACTGGCTGGACCTCATAGACCTGAACGTCCTGACGATACTCATACTGATGGCGGTGGTGGCCGGATTCAACATGATTTCCGGTCTGCTGATAATGCTTTTCCGCAACATCCCCACGATAGGGACGCTGAAAGCCCTCGGAATGGATAACAAAAGGGTGGCGGCCGTGTTCCTGCGCGTGGCGGCAAGGACGGCGGCGACAGGGATGCTCATAGGCAACGCAGTCGGGCTGCTGCTTTGTGCCATCCAGGGACGGACACATCTTGTCACACTGAACCCGGAGAACTATTTCATCTCCTTCGTACCCGTAAGGATGAACGTTCCGATGGTTCTCGCCGCGGACGCCGGTGCCTTCCTGGTCATAATGGCCCTGCTGCTACTGACGACACTCTTCATCTCCAGGGTGGACCCCGCGAAGACCGTCAGAGCTGACTAGGAAGCTATATCCTGGCTTCCCTGAAGACCTCCTGGATGGAGGGATACGTATTCTTGAGATATGGCGGAAGGCTGGACTTGGCCACCCAGGCGGCCTTGGTGATATCCTCCTCCGTCTGGGGAGTGAGGTCGACAGGATCCGTATAGAGCATATTGTACCACCAGGTGTGCTTCAGGTGCCAGATCCCGTCACGGATGTAGCAGTGGTCGGTTATGCACACGAGATCCTCAAGTTCCAGGTCCTTCACTCCGGTCTCCTCCTCCACTTCCCTCAGGGCGGTGACGCTGATGTCCTCACCCGGCCCCTGATGGCCCTTGGGGAGGTCCCGGAGGGAATTGCGCCTGATAAGGAGATAATCGCCACGCCTGTTGGAGACGAGTCCTCCAGCAGCATTGACCTCCTTGAACTCGGCGCAGAGACGGGAATACACCGCCTCGACATCCTCTGCCGGGATGTAGATGCGCGCAAGGGCGTCGGAAACACGGAACATCCCGACGAGGGTCGGTATGTCAAGCATCGCCCCGGGATGGAATTCTATGGAATTCGGGTCCGCGAGAGCGGGGTCGGAAGGATGGCATATTATTATGCAGCGTTTCTCGAAATAGATTTTGTGCATAAATGATTATCTTTGCGTCAGCAAATTTATAAAAATTGTTTGATATGGCAGCACATTACAAGAGCAAGCACGGAACGGTGACGGCGGCCCCGGAAGCATTATATATGAATTTCGTGGATATGCGCAACTTCACGAAGGCCGTTCCCGCCAATCTCGGAGGGGAGGTCAAGGCTGATTTCGACACCCTCAACGCATCGGTCCAGGGGTTCAACATAGGAGTGAAGGTCGAGGAGCGCATACCCTACCAGAGCGTCCGCTTCGCCTCTACGGATTCGCCTTTCCAGTTCAATGCAGTGCTCCATTTCGACCACGCCGACATCCCGGGGCGCACCGACTTCCACGTGGAGGTGGATGCCGACCTCAACTTCATGATGAAGACACTGCTCGGCAGCAAGATCCAGGACGCACTGGACAAGGCTGTGGATGCTCTTGTCGATGCATCCAACGGCCAGCGGCCCGAAGGGGTACCGGAAGACCTTTTCAAGAATGTCTGAAGCCGGAACAGCGATAAGGCTCAACCCGTTCAAGGGCTGCGCGGGACCTGAAGGCACACCGGTGCCCTGGTCGCCGTACGGCCGTATCCTGGCCCAAAGGCCGTCTTTCACCCTCGACCCGCTTTACCACGCCGGCTGCTACTATGTCCAGGACAGCTCGGCGATGTTCCCCTGCCATCTTCTGCGCACCCACCTGCCCCGGTCACCGTTCCTGCGCGTACTCGACCTGTGTGCCGCTCCGGGCGGGAAGACGACAGACATCGCCGCGAGCCTGCGCGCCGTCCTCGGGGGCAACTTCCTGCTGATAAGCAACGAGGTGATGAAGAACAGGGCGGCGACGCTCTGCGGGAACGTGGCGCTGTGGGGCGACCCCGCGATAGCGGTCACCAGCGCGGACCCGGCCGCATTCGCCCGCCTGGGCGGTTTCTTCGACGTCATCGTGGCCGACGTGCCGTGCAGCGGCGAAGGAATGTTCCGCAAGGACCCCAGGGCGCTCGCCGAATGGAGCCCGGAAACCGTGAAACTCTGCGCCGCAAGGCAGAAACGCATCCTCGCCGACGTGTGGCCCTCACTCCGCGAAGGCGGCCTGCTGATCTACAGCACCTGCACCTATGAGGAAGCGGAGAACGACGACAACCTCGAATGGGCGGCGGACGAACTCGGCGGCAGTATCATCGCGCCGGAGGACGAGTTCGCGGACAGCGGCGTGAGGCTGACGCGCCACGGAAGCCTCCTCGAAGCCGGGGTCGTTCCAGGAGAGGGGCAGTGGGCCGGAGCGCTGATAAAGACCTCCTCCGCAACGCCCGGCGTTTCAGAGCCGGCCGCGCTGCAGCTGCTCCGCCCGCTGCGCCACGGCTACGGCGACGGGGAGATGAAGGGCCGTGATTTCATTCCGGACCCGGAACTGCCTCTGAGCCTGGACTTTGACAGGGAGCGCTGGCCGCTCGTCGACGTGGACAGGCAGACGGCCCTGAAATTCCTCCACCGCGATGCGATCACCCTCGAAGGGGCACCGGCAGGCTACGTCACGATCTGCTTCGAAGGCCATCCGCTGGGATTCGTAAAGAACCTCGGAAGACGCTGCAACAACCTGCTGCCCAAATCCAGAAGGATTCTGATGGACGTGTGAAACTTTTACGGGAGTTTATCCGTATAGATTCAGTGTATATCTACAGTAATGTCCACTAAAAGTTGTGGACGGTTTATATAAGTTTAACAATTAAAATAAAGTCGGTTCACTCGACTCATCAAGTTCATTGACAATATTGTTGTTAGGTTTGCCAAAGAGTTTGTCAAGCGGCAAAGTCTCTGTAAGAGAGACGCTTGCAAGCTGTAACATCTCATAGATTGACCTCTCGATTTTCATCTTCTTCTGCA
>JAKSKA010000022.1 GCA_024401915.1 Bacteroidales bacterium | reverse complement strand
AACATCTTCGAGCACAACGCCGGTACCTACACCTATACCTTCGACGGCAAGTGGCTTGAAAGGGCGAAGATCAGCAAGCTCAGGGTTTACCTCAGCGGCGAGAACCTCTTCACGCTTTCTCCCATCTACAAGCACACTTCGATGTTCGACCCCGAGGTCATAAACAACGGCGACAGCGACTTCACGAGCGGCACCAACACCTCTATGGGTGACGGATACAGCTATCCTATGCTCCGCACGTACACCATCGGCGTTAACCTGACATTCTAATATGAGAGCGATTATGAAAAAGATAAACATTATCCTTGCGGCTGCATCCGCACTTCTTTTCTGCTCCTGCGAGAAATACTTTGACAGAGCACCTGAGGATTCCGTAGCGGCATCCCTGTTCTTCAATTCGGAGACCGACCTCCAGTATTACTGCAACGGTCTCATCAATACCGCGATGCCTTCTGCCGACGCATTGGCGATAGGCGATGACAAATACACTGATTTCTGCTCCACGAAGGATTCCAAGGATTTCTTCCTCCCCGGCGACAAATACACGCCCGAGACGGCGAACAACTGGACTTCCAGCACCTTCGGATTCCTCCGCCAGGTAAACTATATGCTCGAGAACATGGGCAATGCCAAGGGCTCGGTAAGCGAGGAGAAATACAAGCACTATGAAGGCGTGGCGCGTTTCTTCCGTGCTATGTCCACCTTCAACAAGGTACGCACCTTCGGTGACCTGTATTGGATCGACAAGGTTGTTGCTCCCAATGACTCATCCATCCTTTACGGGCCCCGTCAGGACCGTGAATACGTTATGCACAAAGTGTTCGAGGACCTTGATTTCGCCTGCAGCAACTGTCTTGCCAGCGGCGCCGGAATTATGACGGACGGGCGCGTGTACATCAACAAATTCGTCGCGCTTGCATATGCGACAAGGGTTTACCTCTTCGAGGCTTCCTATCGCAAGTACCACTCCGTCAACCCTTCCACGGGCAAAGCCTGGAACGGAGAATACGAGTCTTCCGACGAGATGTACGACAAGGCGATAGAATACGGCATCGCACCTATGGCGAGCAGGCCGTTCAGTCCCCTCTTTGCTTATGCCTACCTCTCCACCAGCGCCAACTTCGCCAAAACGAAGGATGAGGTCATCTGGGGACGCACCTGCTCCGAGGAACGTGTCATCGGCCACAACACCACTTATAAATATTGTTCCACCACATCATCGCTCGAGTACGGCCCCACCAAGGAGTACGTGATGATGTTCCTGAAGAACGACGGAAAGCCGATGGCATCCGGAGAGGTCTCGATGACGACCGAGTTCAACGGCCGCGACAAGCGCCTTACCGCCTGCGTCCTCGGCCCCGGTGCAAAGAAGAAGAACCAGGCCGGTGCCAGCATCGATTTCGCACCCAACTTCACCTGGACGACGACAGGATACATCTGGACAAAGTGGACCAGCACGGACTACGAGGCTATGAACAACTCCAACAACCGTTCGTTCAACTCCCTGCCGATCCTGCGCTACGGCGAGGTCCTCGTCAATCTTGCCGAAGCTCTCGCAGAGCGCGGAAAGATGACCCAGCCTCTCTGGAACTCGACCATAGGTGAACTCCGCAAGGTGCACGGAGGCATCAGCAATCCCGCTTATCCCGGTGCTGCCGGCTACACTGCCGACCAGTGGCTCAGGAACTACTATACCTATGACGTCCTCCATACGGCGGAGCTTTCCAACGAGATACTCGAGATCAGGCGTGAGCGCGCAACCGAACTCACCTTCGAGGCGGACAGCCGTTATGACGACCTTATGCGCTGGAACCTCGGCGACCTTATCGAGCGCCGCTACAACCATCAGGGATGGCGTGGCATCTACGTTACCAAGGCCGAAGCCCAGAGCGGTTTCACTTTCAACGGCGTGAAGTTCACGGTCTCTTCTTCCGGCAAGAGGAGCGAGTCGAATTTCCAGTATGGCAGCAAGGTGACCGACAGGGCGTTCACGCTTTCCGAAGGTAACTATGGCTACCTCATCTACAACTACAAGCTTAGCTGGGATGACAAGATGTATCTCTATCCCATTCCTGTAACGGCCTCCAATGTCAATGAGAATCTCGGACAGAACGAGGGCTGGCAGTGGATGTAATCCAAAACAAGAAAAGTTATGAAAAAGAAATCATTGAATATTCTACTTTCCGTCCTTGGCATTGCGGCTTTGTTCGCGTGCCAGAACAAGGAACAGGAAGTCAAGCCCGAGGATGAATCCATAGAGGTGGACGTGACCTCGGTCAGCAGCCCCTGGGAAGGGGAGATCATCGATGTGGCCGTTACGGCCAACTGCGCCTGGCAGGTCGTGAAACAGGATGCCGAAGGCAATGTCATTTCCTGGGTGAAGAGCGACTGCATCAAGGGAAACGGCAACAAGGCTTTCAAGATAAGGGTTTACAAGAACAATGAGGCGGACCCCCGCAAGGGCGTCGTGAAGATCTATGGCTCTGCTGCCGTCGCTTTCATCGACGTAGAGCAGGGTGGTAACCCGAATCCCGATCCGGGTCCGATCCCTCCCGGACCTGTCGACCCCACCGGCTCGTACAAGATGCCCGTATATCAGATGTTCGAGACTGCCGGAGGCATAGAGTGCCCTTCATCCGGTGCCGTCAAGATGTACGATTTCGTGGAATATGGCTTCACCAACGCTGCGGTAAGCGGAAATACCATTACGTTTACGGATGGCCTTGTGATCGAGAAAATCGGCACGGATGCCGAAATGAAGATGCTCTGGCCTTCTCATACCAACCCCAAGAACCACGCCGGATTCCAGCTCGGTGTAGCTGCGAACTTCAGCGCCGGTGAGAGCTGGGTATTCAAGATCCCTATGAAGGAAGGAGTCAAGGGCGCACTCAAGTTCACGTACGGCTCACGCAAGGAAGGAACGATGACCGCTGATTGCTATCAGTGGAGTTCCGACGAAGGGACCAGCTGGAACAATGCCACAAGCGTTGCCGCCTACGTTTCTGACGCCGCCTTCAAGAGCGTGTTCTTCACTATTCCTGACGACAAGGCCGTCGCTGCAGAGGGCCAGCTCTGGATCAAGTCGACGCTGAAGAGCGCTGCAGGTCCCCAGGCCTATCTCCAGAACGGTATCACCCTCGATTATGCCGAGGCACCCAAGAGCAGCCTGCCCGCGGAAGACGCTTCCAGCATCATCATCTCGGAAGGTTTCGATGCCATTGCCGGTGCCAACGCCGCGATGCTCGAAGTGCCCGGACTGATGAAGAGCGGTACTACCGGCTATGTCAATGGCGCATACCGCTGCTTCGCCCGTCCCGGCTTCCTCCAGGTCGGCTACAGCGACGAAGCCCTTGTGGCAAGGTCCGGCTTTGTAGGTGCGGACACGCTGAAGATCGGCCAGAGGCTCAAGGCTATGGATATAGCATCCACCAACGTGGATATCTCCTTCAAGGTGGCCGGAATGACCAATGCATACGGCAACCTGTGCGACGCCAAGGTCGTGCTGAAGTCGGGTGGCGCGACGGTGGCAAGCGTCACCGATCTCAAGTACGACGAATGGGGAGAGTTCAAGTGCACTGTCCCTGCAGAATACCGTTATCGTGATTACCAGTGACGGCTCTGACAAGCCCTCTGAGGGTACCGGCTCTGACGGATCTCTCCAGGCCGACTACCGCTTCTTCCTTGACGATATCCTCGTGAAGGTGGCCGGCAGCACGCCGGACCCTGTGGATGAGGACCTTGTCCTTACCTTCGATTTCACCGGCACAGTGGATGGCTGGCCTACGACCGGCGACGCATCCTGGGCCGGCGCCAAGGGTCTCGATTCTGGACTTGCCATCGACAACGGCGGAACTGCGAATCCAGATAAGCCTCACAGACGCGCCCTCTTTACCTACGGGCTTGACGGACAGTCCTATGACTTCATGCTCGCGGGCCCTGATAACCTTAATACGACACACAATATATTTATCAGCAGCGGCAAGGGCCTGTATTCCGGAACATACCGTTATTTGGGACTCCCTGTCATAGAAGGGATGGCGCTCACAAAGGTCGTGAACGTCCAGAATGCAAGTACCAAGGATCCCTCTACCTTCAAGAGGAACATCGGAATCTGCACGGGCATCCTGTCGGTCAAAGAAGACGATCCCAAGGTGGTGGACATCAGCAAGCATATATATGTGTCCGGAGGTGAGCTTCAGAACCAGTACACCAACCTCGGAGAGTACACTTATAACCTGAGCGGAACCGAGGCCGGGGTAATGTACTACCTGAATTCACCCACCAACGCAAGCATCTACAAATCAATCACCCTGACTTATTCTCCGGTCAAATGACAAGAAAATGCTTACTTTTCTTCTCAGCACTCGCTCTCGCTGCCTGCAATGGCGGCGGGAGCGGCGTTGCTGAGGAAATATCCGCATCTCCCGCAACGATAAACGCCGAGTACGGGCAGAAGAACTATACCATAGACGTGGCCTCCAACTGCCACTGGTCCGTCACGGCCGTCAATCAGGACGGCAGCGAAACGACCTGGCTCACGCTTCTCAAGAAGTCGGGAAGCGGCAACGTCAGCGTGGGCGTGCGCGTCAATGCAAACGAGTATAAGACCGAGCGCACGTCGAACATCGTGTTCACGACTGACGGGGGAGAGACGGCAAGCGTCACTCTCACCCAGCAGGCAAACGGCAGCGGCGTCGATCCCGCTGCGGTGGATATGCGCATAGGCTCCTACAACATCAGGATGTCCGGTCTCGATTCCGGCGACAACGCCTGGTCTGTGCGCAAGCCACGCCTCTGGACATCCATCGAGAACTGCAATTTCGACATATTCGGACTTCAGGAAGTGAGCACCACTGCGCAAAACGACCTCAAGTCACAGTTCGGTTCCACGTACGGGATGTATTTCTTCAGCCCGTATGCAGCCAACGGCAACGGGGACAAGGCCCACGGGGTAATGTACCGCAGCGCGAAGTTCACTATGTCGGACCTGCACTATTTCTGGATGGGGCCCGACCCTTCGACGATGAGCAAGAGCGATACCGGTGAGTCAGGCGAATACAACCGCGGCGGCTTCTGCTGCGTGATCACCCATAAGGAGACCGGTGTCAAACTCTTCTTCATGTGCACGCACGGCTGCCTGAACGATGCGCCGAACGCAGCGTATGCCCACATTTATGCGGATATGGAGAAGAAGTACAATACGGAGAGCCTTCCCTCGATATTCGTCGGTGATATGAACGCGTCTACGACCGAGGCGCCTTACCTCGAGTACGCGGCCTACTGGAAGGATTCCTTCTTGAATGTGACAAACAAGTCAGGCTCTTCCAACACCTACAACGGCTATAGTTCTCCGTCGGGCAAGAGCCGCATCGATTACGTGTTCTATCGCGGAAAGGCTGTCCCTCAGAGCTATACCTGTGACAATCAGCTTTATGGCGGGCTGTATGCTTCGGACCATTTCCCTGTTTACGTCGACTTCAAAATTTCCAAATGAGAAGAATCGTTTTACTAATCGCAATTTTATCCGGACTTGCCGTAAGCGCGAATGCCGAAGTCCTTTCGAACAAGGCGATCAGCATCGAGATAGGGCAGGACGGTTCACTGCTGAGCCTCAAGAACAATATCACCGGGCAGGACTACGCCACGGGAGGATATCTCTGGCGTCTCTATTTTGACAGCCCGGAGGAGAAGGAGATCCAGGTGCTCGCGTCCGAACAGACCCCTTCAGTCAGCACTGAAGACAATGCCATAGTCCTTGGCTTCGACAAGCTCCGCTGTCGTGGCAGATATCTTGAAATGAGCCTGACTCTCAGGGTTATACTCGAAGATGACAAGGTCAGGTTCGCGGCCTCGATGACGAACTCCACGCCCCACACCGTGATCCGTGAGTTCCAGTATCCTCTGGTGCGCGCAATCAACCTGCCCCGTGACCACAAGCTTTTCACGTCCGAGGCCGGCGGCAAGCTCTTTGACGACCCGGTGGCGACTCTCGGCCATATCAGTGCTTCGCCCTATAAGAAGCCCGAGCAGTACTTCCGCCAGCACGACGTCAAATACGGCGCCTGCGTATTTATGAACTGCTTCGCCCTGATCGGTGAAAACCAGGGCCTCTATTTCGGTTCGCACGACGATTCGTTCCAGGATACCTGGCACGGCCTGCGTGTGTACAAGGACGAAAAAGGCCGTTTCTCACAGCTGGAGTGCGGCTTCTTCAAGTATCCCCACTGCTTCTGCGGCGAGACCTGGGAGTGCGCGGCCAACGTCGTGTCCCCGTATTACGGGACCTGGCACAACGCGTCACGTATTTATCGCAACTGGGTTGACGGCTGGTATGACCACCGTCCGACTCCGGAATGGGTCAAGAAGATGCGCAGCTGGCAGCGTGTGATATTCAAGCACCAGTACGGCGAATATTTCTTCAAGTATCCCGACCTTTATGGCAAGGTCAAGGACGCAGGCGATGCCGCCGGAGCGGATGCCGTATTTCTTTTCGGCTGGTGGGCCGAGGGAATGGACCACGGCAACCCGGATTATTCCCCGGACGAGACGCAGGGCGGTGACGCTGCCCTGAAGGACGCCATCTCCAGATTCCAGGAAGACGGGAAGCACAGGCTCCTGCTTTATTACAACGGCAAGCTCATAGACCGCGAAAGCCGCTTCTACCGCAGCGGTATGGGCCCTATGGTGTGCCGTCACGACAATACGGGCTCGGAGATACTCGAGCGCTACAAGTTCACGGGGCAGGGAACCTGGCTGGGCGAATATGACCAGCGCACCTTCGCCGTTGCCACTATGAACCTTCCCGAATGGAACAACGTACTCTTCGACCTGCAGGACAGGGCTCACGAACTCGGAGCCTCCAGCGTGTTCTTCGACCAGCTCGGCTATGTCGAGAAGGAAAGCACGAACTGGGACACCTCACGCGAATATCCCGTGCCCGACGTGTACGGGATCGCTAAGCGTATGCAGTGCCTCAAGCTCCTGCGGGACCGCTATGCCGACGTCGATCCTGAGTTCGCCCTGGGCGCCGAAGGTACTGTGGACGCTCTCGCGCAATACTGCGACTACACCCACGGCTATCCTATGAACGCGGGCCCCGAGCGCTGGCTGAATTTCTTCCGCTATACCTTCCCGGACATCGTGTTCACGGACAGGGGACTCAGGGACGATACCGACGTGCCGCGCAGGGTGAATATGACCATCCTCGACGGCCAGCGCAACGATATCGAGATTTTCCGCTGCCGCAGCATCATCAGCGACTGCCCGGTATATCAGGAATATCTGGGCAAGGCCAATGCGCTGAAGGAGAAATATGAAGACATCATACTCTGCGGCCTCTACAACGATTGCCTCGGCTTCAAGTGCAGCAATGCCTCCATCGAGGCGAAGTCCTTCGTCGCCGGCAACAGGATGGCCGTCATCGTTGCCAACCAGAAGCAGGGAAAGGCCTGCACGATGAGAGGCAGGGTGGAGGTCCCGGGATATCATTTCGTCGAAGCATCCACTCTCGGAGATGCCAGGGTCAGGCGCGGCGGCCGCAGGGTCCGTCTCGGCCAGTATGACCTTGCAATACTGATATACGAACAAAACTAAATAAAATTGTTATGATTAAAAACAACAAATGCACCTATCAGGTGCCGGAATGCGAGGCTCTTCACTTTCAAGAGGTGAGTATGCTTTGTCAAAGCGTTGAATCACAGCTTCCCACCGTGGAAGTTGAAGAATACGGGGAGATTTAATTATGAAAAAGTCATTTGCTTTCATCGCCGCCCTTGCGGCGCTCGTATCCTGCAACAAGGTTGAAGGAACACTTGAAGAAAAGACTGTCAACGTATCAGTCGATGCTGTTCTGCCGGAAGCGGTCAAGGCCCATTTCGGAACCCTGACATCCGGTGCCTACCCTATGGTCTGGACAGATTCAGAATCCGCCCTCATCATCGAATTCGCCGACGGCGTGAAAAAGGAACTCGGTTTCTCTTCTTACACGAAGACCTCGGACACCCAGGCCAGCTTCGGCTTCGAACTGCCCGAGAAGGCCGCTTCCAACTATGATTACTATGTGACCACCCCGTTTGCCGGAACCACTATGTGCGGCGCACGTAACGGCGGCACCCCTCCCAGCGGTTTCGAAGGTGCCATAAGCTACGCATTGCTCCACGCAGCCAACGTCCAGACCCCTCTGGCCGATGCTCCGGATCCGACCACACATATTATGGTCGCATCCCAGAAAGGCCTTGCCGCCCAGCCTGAGAAGCTTTCGCTTTCATTCCAGAGCGTCGTTTCCTACGGTAAGATGAAGATCACTGAATTCCCTGCGCTCGCTGTAGGTGAGACCGTCAGCAAGATTGTCATCACCGCTCCTGTGGGCACGCTGATGCGCGGCCGCCTCTGGAGGAATCCCGACGGCAGCCTCAAGGAATACAGCACAGGTGCGCAATCCAACTTCATCAACGTCGATCCCAAGAACATCACCTTCAATACGACGGGTTTCGACGTATGGTTCACCACCTTCCCGTTCGCACTCAAGAAAGATGATGTTCTCGATGTTTCCGTGACCACGAGCGTCAAGACCTATACCGCATCCATCACCCTTTCGAAGGCCCTGAAATTCGAGGAGGGCAAGGTGTCATCCTTCACCTACAACTGGACCAAGGGACAGCCTGAGCCCAGCGGAGACAAGGTCCTTACCTTTGATTTCACCGGGGAAGCACAGGAGGGTTGGCCTACCGCTGCCGGATGGAACGGCACAACAGCGAAGGGCTCGTCAAAGACCTGTACATTCACTTTGAGCGAAAAGGAGAAATACGACTTTACGTTGTGCGAACCCGTATTCGCTGCAGGATGCAAGATATACTGGGACAATGCCAACCATTATTTTGCTTTCGGAGCGCAGTACCGCTACCTTGCTTTCCCTCTTATCGAAGGATATGCAATCAAGGAGGCCAAGTGTACCGTTGCCAAGGCGATAGCAACCAGTGCAGTGGCTATAATGGACCATTTCTTCACCACGGAGGCGGATGCTAAAGATGCGGCATCGGATGATGTTACGGCATATTGCGTGGCACCTCAGAGCTGGAATGTGACATCCGGTACCTTACGTACTTATACGATTGGCGCAACCGATCCTGCAAAGCAGTATTACCTGTACTGCAAGAGCAAGGGCGCAGCGATGTCAAAACTCGTCCTTACGTATTCGCCGGTTGAGGAATAGTGCGGGAATTATAAAAAATCATATAAATCTGCATTCCTTTCAGACTAAAATTTGCAGAAAGAAAATATAATTTTTATTTTCGCACTGAAGTTTTTCATAGTTTAAGTTTAGGTTAAGTAGCGGGCGGCTCGCAGTGATGCAAGCCGCCCGTGAATTTTTCTATAATTTCGTTTAATTTCCTATCGAATCCGTTATATATTCCCTTTTTCGTGATTCCTTCAAGACTTGCGGACATATCTTCCTATATTCGCCACGGATTCAAAAACTTCAAAACTATGAAAATGCCAAAATTCCATTTGCAGTTTGCAGTCTGTGCGGCGGCGCTGCTTCTTCCCTGTTCCTGCGAGGAACTGATGACCTCCGGCCGGAAAGGGACGCTTTGTGTCAGATTCCAGGAAAGCTCGGCTTATCCGACCAAGGGGGCGGACGGACTTCCGGACGTCAATTCCTTTATCATGGAGGTGACTGGAAAGGACGGTGAATCATTCTATAGCGGAACTTTCGGAAATATGCCCGAACGCCTTGAACTTCCGTCAGGTACGTATTCCGTTTCCGCCCGATCCTGTAGGTTCGGAGGTCCGGTTTACGATACGCCTCTCTTCGGGGATGACCAGGTTGTAGTCGTGAGCGGAGGGGCCGAGGCCAGCGTCGTCTTGTCCTGTACCCAGCTTAATTCCGGGCTGAGGCTACTGCTCGATTATTCGTTCCTGTCCGAATTCCCGAGGGGATATCTTGACATCAAATGTCCCGACGGTGAACTTATGTTCGATTATGCGGAGACCCGTACGGCATTTTTCAACCCGGGCAGCGTTTCCGTCGTGCTGAAGAACCAGGGTGCCGACAAATTGCTCTTCTCCCGTACCCTCCACGCCCAGCAGATGCTTTCGGTAAGGCTTTCGGCAGCTGCCGGCGCCGGGGCGTCGGGAGGCTTTGACGTGGCTGTGGACACTACGAGGAACTGGTCTGACGAGGGACTGATAGTCGGTGGCGGAGGCAGCACCGCGGAGAGCGCGCTTTCCGTCCCGCAGGCCCGTGAAACCGGCCCTAAGGCTGACGTATGGGTGTACGGATACATAGTCGGCGGGGACCTGACATCCTCCTCCTGTTCCTTCACTCCGCCCTTTACGTCCAACACCAATTTCGTGCTCGCATCGAAGCCGTCGTCCACCGACAGGGGGATGTGCCTGTCCGTTCAGTTGTCAAAAGGTGACGCCAGGGATGCCCTGAACCTCCACGACCATCCGGAGATGCTGGGACGCAAGGTTTGGTTGAAGGGAGATATTGTCGAGAAATACTATGGCCTTCCCGGCCTTCAGAATATCAGCGAGTTCAAGCTCGAATGACTGGAGCAGGATAGGGGAGTCGAACCCCCCTCCTCGGCTTGGGAAGCCGATGCACTACCGATGTGCTAATCCTGCAGTTGCGACTGCAAATATATACATAATAATTGAAATATCACGGGATTTTATTAAATTTGCCCGAATATAATTATTTGATATATGTCTTTAGCATCAGTGATAGGCAAGTTGTTCGGTTCGAAGGCTGAGCGCGATTACAAGGCGATAAAGCCCGTACTGGACAAGGTTCTTGCAGTTTACCCGGAAATCGATTCACTCTCTGACGATGGTATCAGGCAGCGTTCTGCCGCCCTGAGGGAGAGGTTGCGTGAGGTTGAAGCCCCTTTCGAAGAGAGGATTGCGTCAATAAAGCTCGAACTCGAAAAGGATATTCCCGTTTCTGAGAAGGAGAAGCTTGCGGGCGAGTCCGACAAACTTGTCAAGGAAGAGGACGAGGCTATCGAGAAATGCCTCGACGAGATACTCCCCGAGGCCTTCGCAATTGTCAAGTCTACGGCGCGCCGTTTCGCGCAGAACCCTGTGATAGAGGTTACCGCCAATGATTTCGACCGCGACCTCGCGGCTACCCACGATTTCGTCAGGATCGAAGGGGACAAGGCCGTATGGCAGAACCACTGGCTGGCCGGTGGAAACGAGGTGACCTGGGATATGGTCCACTATGACGTGCAGCTCGTCGGCGGTATAGCGCTCCATCAGGGACGCATAGCCGAGATGGCGACCGGTGAGGGAAAGACCCTCGTCGCCACGCTCCCCGTGTTCCTCAATGCGCTCGCCGGCAAGGGTGTGCATATGGTCACGGCGAATGATTACCTTTCGAAACGTGACTCGGAGTGGATGGGGCCTCTTTATATGTTCCACGGGCTCAGCGTCGACTGCATCGACAAGCATCAGCCCAATTCCGACGCGCGCAAGCGTGCATACGACTGCGACATCACTTTCGGTACCAACAACGAGTTCGGTTTCGACTACCTCCGCGACAATATGGCCATCAGCGCCGCCGACCTCGTGCAGCGCAAGCACCACTACGCCATCGTGGATGAGGTCGACTCCGTGCTCATCGACGATGCGCGTACGCCCCTCATCATTTCCGGCCCCGTCGGGAAAGTGCAGGGCGACGAGCAGTTCGTGGAGTTCAAGCCCTATGTCGAGAAGCTCTATTTGGCTCAGCGCGCGCTTGTCAACCAGGTGCTCAATGAAGCCAAGAAGAAGATTTCCGAAGGGGATGAGACCGAAGGCGGCAAACTGCTGCTGAGGGCCCACAAGGGTCTTCCGAAGTACCAGCCCCTCATCAAGTACCTCAGCGAACCTGGCACCAAGGTGCTTCTCCAGAAAGCGGAAAACTATTATATGCAGGATAATGAGAAGGAGATGCCGGTCGTCACCGACCCCCTCTATTTCGTTATCAATGAAGTGCTCCACAGCATACAGCTCACGGACAAGGGCCAGGAGACCCTTGCCGCTTACGTGAACAACAACGACTTCTTCCTGCTCCCCGACGTGGGAAGCCAGACCGCCGAGATAGAGCACTCCGACCTCTCGCCTGCGGAGAAGCAGGAGAAGAAGGATGCGCTGATGGAGGATTTCTCCCTCAAGAGCGAACGTGTCCATACGGTCAGCCAGCTGCTCAAGGCGTATGCGATGTTCGAGAAGGACATCGACTATGTAGTGATAGACGAAAACGGAGTCAAGAAAGTAAAGATCGTTGACGAATCCACCGGCCGTATAATGGAAGGACGCCGCTGGTCCGACGGACTCCATCAGGCGGTCGAAGCAAAGGAAAACGTGAAGGTGGAGGCTGCTACCCAGACATTTGCGACCATCACCCTTCAGAACTACTTCAGAATGTATCACAAGCTTTCCGGTATGACCGGTACGGCCGAGACCG
>JAKSKA010000021.1 GCA_024401915.1 Bacteroidales bacterium | reverse complement strand
ATTGCGATAATCTTCTTCGCCCTGCTGGCCCCCATCGCATTTTTCTCCGCCGGGGAGACGAAGCAGCCGGGGCGCAGCTATTTCAGGAGCCGCATCAGTTCGGTGCTGCTTATCTCGTTGATACTCACGCTTGTGGCTCTTGCGATGGTAAGCGTCATCTTCGTGTACAGGCGCAATGACGCCAACAAGCAGTCCATAATGTCCGGGCGCGTCGGCGCCATCCAGAATATGGTGCAGAACGGGATAGGGAGCGCCCTCACTACTGCTGACTCCGTCCACCGGCGCGATACGCGAGACGGCCGGGAAGAGCACCGATACCGACATCACGCTCTACGCGCCGGACGGGAGGCTGATGATGTCCACCTCGCCGCTCGTCTCGGACGTGCTCATCGGCAGCAGGATGGACGGTGACGCCTACAATGCCGTGGCGAAGGAGAGCAGGCGCTTCTTCATCCACAAGGAGAAGCTCGGCCGCAGGGAGTTCTATTGTATGTATGCGCCCGTGATGAACGCCGGAGGGAAGATGATAGCCATCATCTGCTCCCCCTACACGGGTGGTGAGACCTACGAGTTCGAAAGGGACGCCATCGTCCATTCCGTTGCCGTGATAGTGATGTTCATCCTCCTCCTGCTCCTGGCGAGATACGTCATCACCGGAGTCGTCGACAAGATGTTCGGCCCTCTCGGCGAGATGGGTCGGAAGATGTCCACCGCCGGTCTGGACTCGCTGGAACCCATCAGGTACGACCGCGAGGATGAAGTCTCGCTGCTTGTGGACGCCTATAACAGGATGGTTGAACGCGTGTCCGAAAATTCGCGCACCCTGGCCCAGGCCGAACGTGACAAGGCGTGGAGCGGAATGGCGCGCCAGGTGGCCCACGAGATCAAGAACCCTCTGACGCCTATGAAGCTGCAGCTACAGCGCATCCTGAGGCTCAAGCAGAAGGGCGACCCCCAGTGGGAGGAGAAGTTCGACGGAATCGCGAAGGTCATCCTCGACCACATCGACATCCTTACCGAGACGGCGAACGGCTTCTCCGACCTCGCACGCCTCTATACCGAGGAATCCACGGAGATAGACATCGACAAGGTCCTGCAGGAGGAAATCTCGATGTTCGACAGCCGTTCCGGCGTGACTTTCGACTATATGGGCCTGAAGGGCGCCATCGTGAGCGGCCCGAAGCCCCAGCTCACCCGCGTCTTCGTGAACCTCATCACCAATTCGGTCCAGGCCGTTTCCGAAACGCCGGCGGCAAGGGTGCTCGTCTCCCTTCGCAACTCCTCCGACAACGGCTATTTCGACATAGTCGTGGAAGATAACGGTCCCGGAGTCGCCGAAGAGAACGTGGACAAGCTCTTCTCTCCGAACTTCACGACCAAGAACGGAGGATCGGGCCTCGGTCTGGCCATCTCCAGAAGCATTCTGGAGCGTTGCGGGGCCACTGTATCCTATTCGAGATCTTTTGTGCTCGGCGGTGCTTGTTTTACTGTAAAGTATCCTAAAAATTCCGTATATTTGCATCAATAAAACAAGAATTATGAAAGTCACAGGTTCAAGGTTTGTGAGCAGCAGCGTAAGCGTTGAGGGGAAACCTGCCTTGAAACTTCCGGAATTCGCCTTCATCGGCAGGTCCAACGTGGGCAAATCTTCGCTCGTGAATATGATCTGCGGCAATTCCAGACTCGCGATGACATCCTCGACGCCGGGCAAGACCAGAGTTGTCAACCACTTCTCCATCAACGAGAAGTGGTATCTTGTCGACCTTCCCGGCTACGGCTACGCCAAGGGCAGCAATGCTGAGCGCGAAGCCATCGCCGAGGTGATACGCGACTACATAATGAACTCGCGCGAGCTCGCGATGCTCTTCGTCCTCGTCGACTGCCGCCACGACATCGGCCGCATCGACACCGACTTTATCGCCGAACTCGGGGAGCACGGAATACCTTTTGCGATAATATATACCAAGTGCGACAAACTCGGTCCCAACGCCCTGAAGGAGGCGGTGCGCAGGGATGAGGAGATACTGTTGCGGGAGTGGGATTCCCTGCCGCCCCAGTTCTGTTGCTCGTCGGTGACGGGAGCCGGCCGCGAAGAGGTGCTTGGCTATATAGAACAGATATTGAACACAATATAAAGTTATGCAACACTCACACAGAATGGAGCTTTTTGCCTGCCGGGCGTCCAGGCATTTTGCGGAAAAAGTCATCGATGCACTCAATGCGGCCCGAGGAGCGGATGAAGCTGAAATCCATCTCGGAGCACTTGAAATCTCATCTTTCAGCGATGGAGAGTTCCAGCCCCAGTACGCGGAAAGCGTGCGCGGAGCCACGGTTTACCTTCTCCAGTCCACCATCCCTCCTGCAGACAACCTGATGGAGCTCCTTCTTGCGATCGATGCGGCGAAGAGGGCTTCCGCCGACAAGGTCATAGCGGTGATCCCCTATTTCGGCTGGGCGCGCCAGGACCGCAAGGACCGTCCACGCGTCGCCATCGGAGCCAAGCTGGTGGCCAACCTGCTCCACGCCGCCGGTGCCGACCGCGTGATGACCTGCGACCTCCACGCAGACCAGATTCAGGGCTTCTTCGACATCCCCGTGGACCACGTCTATGCCAGCAAGGTGTTCCTGCCCTACATCAAGGCCCGCAAATTCGAGAACCTGGCGATAGCCGCTCCGGATATGGGAGGCGCCAAGAGGGCGAATTCCTATGCGAAGGAGCTTGACGCATCCGTCATCATCTGCCACAAGACCCGCGAACGCGCCAACGTCGTGGGCTCCATAACGGCGATAGGAGACGTCGAGGGCAAGAACATCGTCATCGTGGACGATATGATAGACACCGCGGGAACGCTCTGCAAGGCCGCTGACGTGCTGATCGAGAAGGGTGCCGCAAGCGTGAGCGCCTGCGCGACCCACGGCATACGCTCCGGCGATGCGCTGAAGAAGATCCACGCATCCCGCCTGCGCGAGGTGTTCATCACCGACACCATTCCCCATCCCGAACTCGAGAACGACCCCAAGATCAGGATCGTGACGATGACGGGCGTGTTCGCGAACATCATCCGCAAGGTATATAACTACGAACCCATCAGTCCCGACTTCATCCACTGATGGAAGTGTTCCTCCTCACCCTTGTCGTAGTGGGGCTCTGCGTCCTCGGACTCGGAGTCAACATCTTCTTCCGCAAGAAGGATTTCCCCCATTACGACGTCGGGTCCAACGAGGAGATGCGCAAGCGCGGCATACGGTGCTACAAGGATGAGGATGCCGCACTCCACGCCCGTACCTGCAGCGGGAATTTCAGCGAAGCCTGCAAGGATTGTACGTTAAACCCAAACAGATAGCCAGATGTCACTTGTTGCGATAGTAGGCCGCCCGAACGTGGGCAAATCAACACTCTTCAATCGTCTTGTCGGTATGCGCCAGGCCATAGTGGACGACACTGCCGGCGTGACCCGTGACCGCCATTACGGCCGCTGCGAATGGTGCGGCCGCGAATTCTCCGTTGTCGATACCGGCGGATACACCAGCAATTCCGACGACGTGTTCGAATCCGCGATACGCAGTCAGGTGAAGATAGCCATCGAGGAGGCGGACGTGATCCTCTTTATGGTCGAGGCATCGACAGGGATCACTGATTACGACTCCGAGATAGCCGACGTTCTCCGCCGCACGAAAAAGAGCGTGGTGCTCTGCGTCAACAAGGTGGACAGCGGCGAGAAGATATTCGATTCGTACCAGTTCTACTCCCTCGGCCTCGGGGACCTCTACAGCATCTCCGCTGCCAACGGAAGCGGCACCGGCGACCTTCTGGACGCTGTCGTGGCCGCGTTGCCGTCGGATGAGAGCAACGAGCCGGACCCGTATGCCGACCTGCCCCGAATCACCATCGTAGGCAAGCCCAACGTCGGGAAATCCTCGCTCACCAACGCCCTCCTGGGCTCGGACCGCAACATCGTCACGCCGGTAGCCGGCACGACCCGCGACTCCATAGAGACCCATTACAACAAGTTCGGCCACGAGTTTATGCTCGTCGATACAGCCGGGATACGCCGCAAGACCAAGGTCCACGAAGACCTGGAATTCTATTCCGTGATGCGCTCGATAAGGGCTATCGAGCACTCCGACGTGTGTGTGCTGATGATAGACGCCACCAGTGGGATGGAGGCACAGGATATGAACATCTTCAACCTCATCCAGAGGAACCGCAAGGGCTGCGTGGTGGTGGTGAACAAGTGGGACCTCTTCATCAAGGACAGCAACACTCTGCGCGAGTACGAGAGGTCGCTCAAGAGCCGTCTCGCCCCCTTCGACGACGTGCCCATCATCTTCACTTCAGTGCTGAAGATGCAGAGGATACAGGACGTCCTGAACGCGGTGGCGGAGGTGTATTCCAACTATTCCCGGAAGATTCCAACGGCCCGTCTGAACGAGGCGCTGCTGCCGATAATCGAGGAGACGCCGCCGCCCGCGTGGAAGGGCAAGTACGTGAAGATCAAGTATGTCACCCAGCTTCCCACGAAATTCCCGGCCTTCGCGTTCTTCTGCAACCTGCCCCAGTATATCAAGGAACCCTACAAGCGCTTCCTTGAGAACCAGTTGAGGAGCAACTTCAACCTCAAGGGCTGTCCCGTCCAGATTTTCTGCAGGCAGAAATAATGGGCGGAGACGAGGGCATAGGTCTCTACGAGCTTCAAAACAGGCTCAGGGAGGGGCTGGAAGAGCTTTTCCCTTCGAAATTGTGGGTGCGTGCCGAGATTTCGTCCATCCAGGCCCGCAGCAACGGCCACTGCTATCTCGAACTTTCCGAAAGCGATTCCGACGGCCGCCTCGTCGCCAAGGCGCGTGCTGTCATCTGGCGTGCGAAATACGGATTCCTGAGCGCGTGCTTTGCGGAGGAGACCGGGAGCGAACTGGCTGCCGGGATAAGTGTTCTCGTATGCGTATCAATTAGTTACAGCGAGCTGTACGGACTTACTCTCGTAATCGACGACATCGACCCGTCCTACACCCTCGGAGAGGCCGAGCAGGCCCGCAGGCGCACTCTCGAGAGGCTCGAAGCCGACGGGCTGCTGACCAGGCAGAGAGCCCTGCCTTCGCCAGAGCTGCCATACCGCCTTGCCGTCATTTCCGCTCCCGATGCGGCCGGCTTCGGCGATTTCTGCCGCCATCTCGACACCAACGAATACGGCTTCAAGTTCAGCGTGACGCTCTTCGATGCGAGGATGCAGGGTGTGGACGCCCCGGCCTCCATCACGGACGCGCTGGAGAGGATAGAGACCTCCGCCGAGCCGTTTGACGCCGTCCTGATAATACGCGGAGGCGGTTCCGCGCTGGATCTCGCGTGCTTCGACGACTACGGGCTCTGCTTCTCGATAGCGTCCTGTCCGCTGCCTGTCTATACCGCCATAGGCCACGACCGCGACCATCACGTCGCCGACGAGGTGGCCCATCTGTCCGTCAAGACGCCGACCGCGCTTGCCGATGAGTTCATCGAGGCTTTTGCGGCGGAGGATGAGCGCATAAGCGCCATTTCGCAACGTCTGCGCCTTGGCCTTTCCGCCCTTGTGGGCGCCCACTCGTCAAGGGTGGAGTTGCTTCTGGAAAGGGTCAGGCAGTCCTGTGCGGGCAAGGTGGCGCTGGGGGCCGCGAAACTTGACGCCCTCGAAAACCGTATAAATGTTATGAACCCGGAACGGGTTCTGGAGCGCGGCTACGCCCTTGTCGCTGATGGCGCCGGGCGGCTCTCCGGCAGCGTTTCCGCCTTCTCGGAGGGAGACAGGCTGGACGTTGTGTTCCCGGACGGGAGGCTGCAATGCCGGGTTGAACGAAAAGAAGTGAAAAATGGCTGAATTCGATTACAAAAAGGCGCTGGAAGAGCTCGAAAGCATAGCGCAGACAGTCGAGGACCCGTCCACCGGACTGGGCGACATCGACAAGTACATCAAGCGTTCGACGGAACTTGTCGAGGCCTGCCGCAACTATCTCAGGGAAGTGAGGGAGAAAATCGAATCGATGTAGCGGATGAAGAGGATTTACGATACTGATGGCTGGCTGGCGCCCTGGAAAGAGGCGATAGAGGCGCGTCACGCCCATATCCTTGCCGACAGGGACAGGCTTGTGGACAACGTGTGCGGGAAACCCGCGGACGGGAATCGCAGGCTTTCCGATGCGGCCAACAACCACAACTACTACGGTCTCCACAGAACGGAAGACGGATGGGTGCTGCGCGAATGGGCCCCTGGTGCGACCAGAATGTACCTTACAGGCGATTTCAACAACTGGAAACGCCTTTCAGGCTATGCCTTCAGCCCCATAGGAGGCGGCAACTGGGAACTGAAGCTCCCGGAGATGTTCCTCCACCACGGTGACCTTTACAAGCTTTGGACTGAATGGCCCGGAGGCGGCGGGGAGAGACTTCCGGCATACGTCAGAAGGGTGGTCCAGGACCCTGAGACCAAGGTGTTCTGCGCCCAGGTCTGGAATCCGGAGCCCTATGTCTGGAAGAATCCCGGACCGGGCAGGAGACGCACCCCGTTCATCTACGAATGCCATATCGGAATGAGTTCCGAGGAGGAGAAGGTCTCCAGCTTCGTCGAGTTCAGGGAGAAGGTGCTGCCCCGCATCTGCGCCCTCGGATATGACACGATACAGATAATGGCCCTCCAGGAGCATCCCTACTACGGCTCCTTCGGCTACCAGGTGTCCAATTTCTTCGCCCTCAGCTCGCGCTTCGGCACGCCCGAGGAGTTCAAGGCCCTCGTCGATGAGGCCCACGGCAGAGGACTGGCCGTAGTGATGGACATCGTCCATTCCCACGCCGTCGCCAATGAGGCCGAAGGGCTTTCGAGGATCGACGGACGTGACGACCTCTACTTCTACGGCGGCCCCCAGGGCTACCATCCCGCCTGGGGCTCGCGCTGCTTCGACTACGGCAAGGACGAAGTCCGCTATTTCCTCCTCTCCAACTGCAAGTTCTGGATGGAGGAGTACCATATCGATGGCTTCCGCTTCGACGGGGTGACCTCGATGATATACTGGAACCACGGCCTCGGAGTGGACTTCGGGAACTATGAACTCTATTTCAACCAGGGGGTTGACGAGAATGCCATAGTCTATCTGGCGCTTGCCAACATCCTTGTCCACGAAATCAATCCGGACGCCCTTACCATAGCGGAGGACGTGAGCGGTATGGCGGGACTCGCCGCCCCTCTCGGAGCCGGAGGGATGGGCTTCGATTTCAGGATGTCGATGGGCGTTGCCGACCACTGGATCAAATGGATCAAGGAGAAGAGCGACGAGCAGTGGTCTCCCGGAGAGATATGGTGGGAACTGACCAACAAGCGCGCCGACGAGCGTACCATCAGTTACGCGGAATGTCACGACCAGGCTCTCGTTGGGGATAAGACCCTGATATTAAGGCTTATCGACAAGGAGATGTATTATTCGATGAGGAAGGATCAGACGAATCCCGTCGTCGACAGGGGAATAGCCCTCCACAAACTGATGCGCCTCGCCACCGCCGCCACCGCCGGAGGAGGCTACCTGAACTTTATGGGCAACGAATTCGGCCATCCCGAGTGGATAGATTTCCCGAGGGAGGGGAACGGCTGGTCATATCTCCACGCCCGTCGACAGTGGTCGCTCGCTGACGATCCGGACCTGCGCTTCGGCGGCCTCAAGGCCTTCGACAAGGCTATGATAGGCTGTCTGAAAAAGTCCGGGGCGCTGGGTTCCGCTGCCGAACTCCTCGTGGCTGACGAGGAGAAGAAAATATTGATTTTCCAGAGGAAAAACCTTATCTTTGCGCTGAATTTCAATCCGACGGCGTCATTCGACAATTACGGATTCTCCGCCCCCTCGGGGAGGTATGTCCTGACGCTCGATTCAGACAGTGCAGAGTTCGGTGGATTCAGCCGTCTGAAAAGTGGGGAGGTCCATTTTGCCCTCCCGGAGAAAAGTCCGAACGGTAACCAGTCATATAACCACACCCTGTATCTGTATCTGCCGAGCAGATGCGCTGTCGTGTTGAAAAAAATGAAGTGATATGGCATTTTTGAAATTCAACAAAAGGGAGCTTGTGAACCTCTCCTACTCTTTGAAGCGTGAGATCCTCATCGCGAACAAGACGGGAGCATACTGCAACTGCTCCATCGTTTCGTGCAACACCCGCCGCTACCACGGCCTGCTTGCTGTGACGCTCGACAGGTTCGGGGGCGACAAGTTCCTGCTGCTCTCCTCGGTTGACGAGAGCCTCGTCGTACGGGGCAAGAAGTTCAACCTCGGCATCCATTGCTATGGCGGCATCTACGAGCCCCGCGGCCACAAGTATGTCATCGACTTCAGCGCGGACCCCGTTCCCCAGATCACCTACAAGGTCGGGGACATCGTGCTGCGCAAGAGCCTTGTGATGGCCCCCCAGAAGGACCAGATACTGATAAAATACGAGCTGCTCGAGAGCCCCGCTCCCGCCGAACTCCACCTCTGCCCCTTCCTCGCGTTCCGCAATATCCACGCTCTGACCCATCAGAACGACGTCGCGAGGACGGTTGCGGATCCGGTGCCCTGCGGCGTCGCGTTCCGTCTCTATGACAACTTCCCCAGCGTGAACCTCCAGCTCAACACGAAGAACGCCGAGTTCACCGGTATGCCGGCCTGGAACAAGAATATAACCTACTCCGACGAGTACCGCCGCGGCTTCGACTGCTGCGAGGACCTCTTCGTCCCGGGCTTCTTCAGCGTGAAGATGAAAGCCGGGGAGTCGGTGGTCCTGTCCGCCTCCACGTCCGTCGAGGCTCCCTCGTCCATCAAGTCCGCATTCACCCGTTTTACTTCAGCAGCCGCCGAGGTTAAGTCGGAGCGTGACCAGCTCGTCCGCTGCGCCGACCTGCTCATCACGGACCACAACCGCCGCAAGAAGATCAACGCCGGTTTCTCCTGGATGTACACGGGACTTCTCCGCGAGACGCTGATGGCGCTGCCCGGACTGACGCTTTACGGACTGCAGGACACATCCGTGTTCGAAGAGATACTCGACAACCTCATCGCCGACGAGCAGGAGCGCCTGTACCGGAGAACAACCCAGGTTGAGGCTCCCCTCTACCTTGCCAGCGTGCTGCAGGCATATATCGACTACGGCGCCTCTCCGGCCAAGGTATGGAAGAAGTACGGCAGCGTGGTGAAGAAGATACTCGAAAGCTATCTGCCCGGCGTGCGTCAGGAGGTGTCGATGCAGCCTGACGGCCTGCTCTGGGCGCAGATGGACGGCGTCGCCCTCAGCTGGATGAACGCATACATTGGCGGCCGAGCGGTCACCGAGCGTGCTGGATACCAGGTAGAGACCAATGCCTTCTGGTACAACTCGATCTGCTTCGCCCTCGAGATGGAGGGCACGTACGGACGCGCCGACGGCCTCTTCTGCAAGAAGTGGTCGGAGATACGCGATATCGTGAAACTCAACTACCAGAAGAAATTCCTCATAGAGGACAGGGGCTATCTTGCGGACTATGTCGACAATTACGGCCAGAACCGCGACGTGCGCCCCAACCAGCTTTTCGCCATCTGGGTGAAGTATTCGCCGGTGGACGAAGATCTCGCACCCTCGATACTGAGGGTCGTGGACAACGAACTCGTGACGGTCAGGGGCATACGTACCCTCTCGCCGCGCGATCCGAAATACAAGGGCGTTTATGAAGGCTCGCAGCTGGACAGGGACCTCGCATACCATCAGGGCTGCACCCGTCCCTTCCTTCTGGAGCAATATATCGACGTCTGCTTCCGCGTGAAGGGCCAGTCCTTCTGGAAGAAGGCGGAGTGGCTTACCGAAGGATTCTACGAAGACCTTTCCAAGCACGGCGTGGGAGCCTTCTCCGAACTTTATGACGGAGACCCCCCTCACGAGCCCCACGGAGCCATCTCCTCCGCGCTCAGCACAGCAGCCCTGCTTGTGGCAGGTCATCTTATGGACAAATACAAGGAGGAAGGGAAATGAAGGTTCTGATGTTCGGTTGGGAGTTTCCTCCCCATATCGCCGGCGGTCTGGGTACCGCCTGCAAGGGAATAGTCGAAGGTCTGGCCTACAACGGCGTCGAGACCCTTTTCGTGATGCCGTCCGCGAGCGGTGACGAGGACCAGTCCTGCACTACCATCATCAACGCGAGCGACGTGGCCGTGGCCAATGTCAGCGAGACGGTGGACGAGTTCCTGAACAAGGTCAAGTTTATGTACGTCGATTCCAATATCGTTCCTTACGTCGATCCTGAGGAATACTTCACCGCCATCGAGGAGATGAAGGCGAAGAAGGTGACGGAGACGACGATTGGTTTCGGCCAGAAGTTCAAGTTCTCCGGCAAGTACGGCGCCAACCTTCTCGAGGAGGTCAGCCGCTACGCCCAGGTCGGAGGCACGATTGCCCTCCAGCACCGTGACGAGTTCGACGTCATCCACTCCCACGACTGGCTTACCTACCTCGCCGGCATCGCCGCCAAGGAACTGACCGGAAAGCCCCTCGTGGTACACGTCCACGCCACGTCATTCGACCGCGGCACCGACGATATGGTCGACAGCCGCGTGTATGCGATAGAGAAGAGGGGTATGGAGGAGGCGGACCGCGTGGTCACCGTTTCCGACCTTACCCGCAACATAGTGATCAACAAGTACGGCATCGATCCCGCCAAGGTGGTGACGGTCCACAACGCCGTCGATTTCAGCGGCCGCGAGAACCTCAGCGTCGAGAGGGGCGTGCGTGACAAGGTGGTCACTTTCCTGGGCCGCATCACTTTCCAGAAAGGTCCGGAATACTTCATCGACGCAGCGGCCAAGGTCCTCAAGCGTACGAAGAACGTGCGTTGCGTGATGGCGGGCAGCGGAGATATGATGACGAGGGCGATACGCCAGGTGGCGCGCCTCGGCATCTCCGACCGCTTCCACTTCACCGGCTTCCTGCGCGGTCAGGAGGTCCAGAAGATGTTCGCGCTCTCGGACGTGTACATAATGCCTTCCGTGTCGGAGCCTTTCGGCATCTCGCCGCTCGAGGCGATGCGCTCCAACGTGCCTTCCGTCATCTCGAAGCAGTCGGGCGCGGCGGAGGTGCTGAAATACGCACTGAAGGTGGATTTCTGGGACGTGGACGCACTTGCGGACGACATCTACGCGCTGCTGCAGTATCCCGCCCTTTCGCGCTTCGCGAACAAGCAGGGTTTCGACGAGGTGAATGCCCTGAAGTGGAACGTCGCCACGGCGAAACTCAAGACAGTCTATGAATCAATAATAAACAAGTGATATGAAGAAGTCTATATGCCTTTATTTCCAGGTACACCAGCCCACGAGGCTGCGCCTTTACAGATTCTTCGATATAGGCAAGGATTCCCATTACTATGACGATTTCGCCAACAGGACCATCCTCAAGAGAGTGGCCCAGAAGTGCTATCTCCCTATGAACGAGCTGCTTCTCAAGGCGATAAAGGAATCCGACGGCAAGTTCAAGGTGGCATTCTCCATCTCCGGTTCGGCTCTCGAGCAGTTCGACCGCTATGCTCCGGAGGTCATCGACAGCTTCCGCGAGCTCGCTGCGACCGGCTGCGTGGAGTTCCTCTGCGAGACCTATTACCATTCCCTCGCAGCCCCCGGCTCCGAGGCTGGGTTCGTCCATCAGGTCAACAAGCACAAGGCTGCCATCGAGCGCTATTTCGGTGTGACCCCCAAGGCATTCCGCAACACCGAGCTCATCTATTCCGACGCCATAGGCCAGCAGGTCTGCAAGATGGGGTTCAAGACGATGCTCACCGAGGGTGCCCGCCACATTATGGGCTGGAAGAGCCCCAACTACGTATATACCGACGAACTGCAGCCCAAGCTCAAGCTTCTTCTCAGGAACTACTCGCTCAGCGACGACATCGCTTTCCGTTTCTCCGACAGGAACTGGGATGCGTGGCCGCTCACAGCGGAGAAATTCACGGGCTGGCTCAGTGACGCCGAGGGCGATATCGTGAACCTCTTTATGGATTACGAGACCTTCGGAGAGCATCAGAGCGTGGACAGCGGCATCTTCGACTTTATGGCGGCCCTGCCCCGGACCGTCCTCGCGGGCGGCGGCTTCGACTTCAGGACACCTTCCGAGATAACGGCCAAATACAAGTCCGTGGCCGAACTTTCCGTCCCCGAGGCCATCTCCTGGGCGGACGAGGAACGCGACCTTTCCGCCTGGCTCGGCAACGAACTCCAGAACGAGGCGTTCCAGAAACTCTATGGCCTCGAAGAGAAGCTTTCCATTCTCGACGACCAGATACTCTGGGCGGATTACGGCCATCTCCAGGAGAGCGACCACTTCTATTATCTCTGTACGAAATTCTTCTCGGACGGGGAGATACACAAGCGGTTCAACCCCTATGATACGCCTTACGAGGCATTCATCAACTATATGAACGTATTAAGTGATTTTATTATCCGTGTCAACGACGCGATAGCAGAAAAGTAAGAAAATGAATATGACAGGTATAGACGCTCCCTCCTGGAAGAGCGTTATGGTGACAAGACACCTCCCGGAGGCCCTCTCAGGGCTCGAAACCCTTTGCAAGAACCTCTGGTGGTGCTGGAATGACAGTGCGAAGGCGCTTTTCAAAAGCATTGACGCGGACCTGTGGCACACTTCGGGCCACAACCCGATGGAGATACTCGACAAGGTGAGCCTCAAGAGATACAAGGAACTGGCGAACGACCAGGAATTCCTCAGCCGCCTCTCGCGGGTAATGACGGAGTTCAACAGCTATATGGCCCTCAAGAAGGACCGCAAGGAACCTTCCGTAGGCTATTTCTGTATGGAATACGGTCTCGATTCCTCCCTCAAGATATACTCCGGAGGTCTCGGCATCCTTGCCGGCGACTACCTCAAGGAGACCTCCGACATGAACGTCAAC
>JAKSKA010000020.1 GCA_024401915.1 Bacteroidales bacterium | reverse complement strand
CGCCGTTGCTGCGGATGGAACAACGGACCTGGAAGGGACGAGATTGACGGTCAAGCTGACCTATGACCAGAACATAAAAAGCAATTCGTTCGTAGAGGGCCGGATAAGCATCAACAATGAAGCGGTCATTGAAAAGATATATGCCTATATGGCGGTCCTTTCAATTGATATAACAGGGCTGGAATCCGGGCAGCAATACACTCTGACCGTTCCCGACGGCCTTGTAGAAGGGTATAAGGAAAATCAGAAGGCAGCTCAGGGAACGAGTCTGACCTTCTCGATGAAATATGTAAAGCCTAAAAAAGACTACGAACTCGATCCTGTGACGGAATTGTCAAACAGGAATGCGACCGCTCAGGCGAAGAACGTTTACCGCTTCCTTCTTGAACAGAGCGGAAAGAAAATGCTCACCGGCGTCCAGAGTGAGGGGACAGCCAACAACAATGATCACGTAAACCTCATTTATTCAAAGACCGGAAAACATCCGGCACTTGCGGGATATGATTTCATCTTCCTGCAGTATTCTCCAACCCCCGAAGGCTGGAGTTGGGTTGTAAATTATTCGGATATGTCGGCGCCCATAGAGCATTGGAATGCCGGCGGTCTGGTCAATTATATGTGGCACTGGAACGTGCCGAATTCAAAAAGCGATTGGGAAAACGGCGTGAACAAAGGCGATTTCAGCGGTTACGCTTTCTATAGCGACAAGACATCCTTCAGTATCGTCGAAGCCTTGAAAGATGGAACCTGGCAGCACGATTTCATAATGAAGGACATTGAAAAGGTCGCAGGGTATCTGAAAATCCTTCAGGATGCCAGTATCCCGGTGATTTGGCGCCCTTTACACGAGGCTGCGGGCAACTACAATCTCTACGGCAAGAAGAACAATGCCTGGTTCTGGTGGGGCCGCGGCGGTGCCGAACCCTGCAAGCAGCTGTACCGCCTGATGAGGGACACCTTCGAAAAGGAATACGAATTGAACAATCTCATCTGGGTGTGGACTCTTGATGCCACTGCCGGCGCGGAAGGCGAGTGGGCGGACTGGTACCCGGGGGATGAATATGTCGATATCGTCGGAGTGGACATATATGAAGACAACACCAATGCCAAAATCCGTCAATACCAGGCTTGCGTGAACCTTTCGGAAGGACGCAAGCTCGTTACCGTCAGCGAGTGCGGCAACATCCCGGATCCGACAAAATGTTTCGAGGCCGGCAACAAATGGAACTGGTTCCTGGTATGGAGCAGCGGAACGGCGGATTACCATTATAATACAGATGCATATTGGAAACAGGTGATGAGCGACAAGAACACCATCGCCAGAGAAGATATGCCATCACTTAAATGATTTGGGAAATGAAAATCAACACGATGATTCTGACTGCACTGCTTCTTGCAGCCACTGCTTGCGGAAACGGGAGCGGCAATGAACTCGCCCGGTCGGAAGCGCCCGTGTTCCTTTCATCTGTCCCTGCGGACGGCGCTGTTGACGTAGAGTATCAGGCAAAACTGGACATTGTCCTGACTTACGACCAGAATATCAAGTGTCCGACCTCGGGCCAGAACCTCATCAGCGTTGATAACGGTGCAGGAATCGAGAAGGTGAACGCATTCAAGACCAATCTTACCATAACGCTGACGAATCTTAACGGGAAAACCAGATACACCGTTGACGTGCCTTCAGGCGCAGTTCTCGGTTTCAAGGAAAATCAGTACCCAGCAGAGCAGGTCTCGGTAAGTTTCACAACGAAGGAGACCATCCTGCCTCCGCCCGATGATGACACCATCCCTGAGCCGGAAGACAATGATGCCTGGAGAATGCTCGACAAACTTGCTCTCGGATGGAATATGGGCAATCATTTCGATGCATTCTTCAACTATCCAGGTGCCGGGGAGCGGTTCCTGTGGCCCGACGAGACCTGTTGGGGAAATGCAAAATGCACGAGGCAGACATTTACGAAACTTCGTGCCGCCGGGTTCAAGAGCATACGCATCCCAATAACCTGGCTGAACACAATTGGAGAGGCGCCCGGCTACACAATAGACAAGACCTGGATGGACCGCATAGTCGAAGTTGTCGGATGGGCAAGGGACGCCGGACTGAACGTCATCATCAACTCCCATCACGACGAAGACCACTACTACGGCAATGAGTCTATGGGACACCGCTGGCTGAACATCATTGACGCAACAGCAAACGAGAAAACCAATGAGCTGGTCAAGGACAAGATCAAAGGATTCTGGACCAACGTAGCCGAAACGTTCAAGAACGAGGGCGACTATCTCATATTCGAAAGCTTCAACGAAATCAACGACGGAAGATGGGGCGGAAGCGCCAATACGGACAAGCAGGCGGCCGTGCTTAACCAGTGGAACCAGGTGTTTGTGGACGCAATAAGGGCGACGGGAGGCAACAACGAGACCCGCTGGCTTGGTGTCCCCACCTATGCGGCGAATCCCGGACTCATCAAATACTTCAAGATGCCGCAGGACCCGGCCGGCAAGATGATGCTCGCCGTCCATTGCTACGATCCATACAATTACACTCTCGCCGAAGGCCTTCCCCAGAAATACTGGGGCCACACGACCAACAATTCCCAGGACGAAAAGCTCGTACGGGACGTGTTCTCGTCGCTCTACGTCAATTACATTGCGAAGGGCATCCCCGTTTATATGGGAGAGTTCGGATGCAGTATGAGGGACTACAGCAAGAAAAAGGACTGGAATAACTACCTTTATTACCTGGAATATTTCGTGAAATGCTCGAAGAGCTACGGCCTGCCGTGTTTCCTCTGGGACAATGGAAGCAGGGGCTCGGGTTCAGAGCATCACGCATATCTCGATCACGGTACCGGCGAGTACATAGACCATTCGGAGGAGGCCGTGAAAGTTATGAATAAGGCGATGTACACTACGGATAAATCCTACACACTCAAATCAGTTTACGACAATGCGCCACGTTAGAACTATGCTCCCGGCGCTGCTCCTCATCCTCACAGGATGTTGCGCCACACCGAAAGAGGAGCTCATCTCCGTCTTGAAAACGGCTTCTGCCGAATGCACGCCCCTGTACGGACACCAGGACGACCTTATGTACGGTCATACCTGGAACGCGACCAAGGACGCAGACCATTCGCTGGAACGCTCGGACGTCCTGTCCACTGCCGGGGCATATCCGTACGTGCTTGGACTCGATCTCGGCGGACTCGAAATCGACAGTCCGGTCAACCTCGACGGTAATGATTTCAATCTGATGCGGGAAGCGGCCCGGAAGCACTATGAGAGAGGTGGCATCGTTACCCTCAGCTGGCATTTGAGGAACCCCCTTACAGGAGGTGACTCCTGGGATGTCAGCAGCGACAAGGTGGTTGAATCAATTCTTCCCGGTGGCAAAAAGCACGAGTACTTTATGGGCTGGCTGGACCGCATCGCCAGCTATATCGAATCACTGAAAGACTCCAAGGGCCGTCAGATTCCACTGATTTTCAGGCCCTGGCACGAACACACCGGAGGATGGTTCTGGTGGGGCACCGGCCTTTGCAGTGCAGAACAGTTCAACGCACTCTGGGCAATGACCTACGATTATATGGTCGGTGAAAGGAAACTCAACGATCTTGTCTGGGCTGTTTCCCCCGGATCCGCAAACGAAGGTTTCGAAGCGTGGGAGTCGAGATATCCCGGTGACGAATACGTCGATATCGTAGGCCTCGACGGGTATTGCGCGACCTATCTCCCCCAGGAGGAGGCCCTCGCTCTGTTCATCGAAAAAACAAGACATTGTCTGGAAAGCCTTGACGCCTTCGCGAAGGAGCACGGAAAAATCCTTGCCCTTACGGAAACGGGCTACGAAGGACTCACCTATGAAAAATGGTGGACGGAGATTCTTTCCCCGACCATCGAGGGCCTTCCCATCGCCTACCTGCTTGTCTGGCGGAATACCGATGAGATGCCGCGTGGAATGACTCATTTCTACACTCCCTGGCCCGGCGGGCCTTCGGAGCTGGATTTCAAGGAATATGTAGAGAGTGGTAAAATCAAATTATTGTAGAGAGATGAAATTTGAAGAACAACTTGATAGATTGAGGCAGCAGCACGAAGAACTACTCAGCCGCAAGAACACCCCCGAATATGTAAACGGAATATATGAGCGCTGGACCAACCCGATCCTTACCGACGCCCACGCCCCGCTGGAATGGAAATATGACCTGGACGAGGCGTCCAACCCCTTCCTTCTCCAAAGAATCGGCATCCACGCCGCATTCAACAGCGGAGCGATAAAGTGGGGGGACAAATACGTGCTTGTGGTCCGCGTTGAAGCGGACGACAGGAAATCGTTCTTCGCGGTTGCCGAAAGCCCGAACGGCGTCGATAATTTCCGTTTCTGGCCCAGGCCGATAACGATGCCCGAATATGGCGAACCCGCAACCAACGTCTACGATATGAGGCTCACTCGCCACGAGGACGGATGGATATACGGACTGTTCTGCGTTGAGCGCAAGGACCATTCCTGTAAGGGTGACCTTTCCGCGGCAACGGCATCTTGTGGAATTGCAAGGACGAAGGACCTGGTGAACTGGGAACGCCTCCCCGACCTGCAGTCGGATACCCAGCAGCGCAACGTCTGCCTCCATCCGGAGTTCGTCGACGGCAAGTATGCGCTCTACACGCGTCCGCAGGATGGGTTCATAGACGCCGGGAAAGGCGGGGGAATCGGATGGGCACTGGTGGACGACATTACCTCCGCCCGTGTGGAAAACGAAAAGATCATCAACTCCAGGAACTACCATACCATCAAGGAGACAAAGAATGGAGAAGGCCCCCATCCTATCAAAACGGACAAGGGATGGCTCCATCTGGCCCACGGCGTACGCGGATGCGCAAGCGGCCTCAGGTATGTCCTCTATATGTATATGACCTCGCTCGAAGATCCGACGGAAGTGATAGCCGAGCCATCAGGGTTCTTTATTGCGCCCTATGGCGATGAATTCACCGGCGATGTGATGAACGTGCTCTTCTCCAACGGCTGGATTGCCGACGAGGACGGAAAAGTCTTCATCTATTATGCCTCCAGCGACACCAGGATGCACGTCGCCACATCTTCCGTAGAGCGACTTGTCGACTACTGCCTGAATACGGAGCCGGACGGCTTCCGCACGGGACTTACCGTAGAGCGCATCAACAGACTCATTGACAAAAACGAAAGAAAATAAACGATATGGTTCCTGAAAAACCGACTCTCAAAGAAAAAATCGCTTACGCATTGGGCGACGCGGCCGCAGGCGGCATTACCTGGAAAGTGATGAGCATCGCCTTTCCTTTGTTCTTTACCAACGTTTTCGGCCTCACGGTAGTGGACACCGCCACCCTTATGCTTGTCGCCCGTCTCTTCGACGTGGTGACGGATCCTGTTATGGGCGCGATTGCCGACAGGACGCGCAGCCGCTGGGGAACCTATCGTCCCTGGCTCATCTTCGGAGCCGTGCCCCTGGGCCTGGTTTTCGCGCTGCTGCTGTTCACCCCCGATTTCTCCCTTGCCGGGAAGAGGGTGTGGGCATACAGCCTCTACCTGCTTATGATGGCCGTATATACAGCGGTGAACGTGCCTTACGGCTCGCTTCTGGGCGTAATGACCGACGATGACGACGAAAAGAACAAATTCTCTTCTTTCCGTATGGTCGGAGCATATGCGATGGGCTTCATCACCCTGCTTTCCTTCCCCTATCTCCAGAAGATGGTCGGGGGCAGCGACGCACACCAGTATGCCGTCCTCGGCGCCGTGCTGGGATGCATTGCAGCCGTGATGACGCTGGCCTGCGGACTTATGACAAGAGAGCGCCTAAAACCGGTCAGGGCAGAGAAGTTCTCTTTCAAGCCTTTCGCCGACCTGTTCAGGAACAAGCCCTGGGTGTATCTCACACTGACGGGAATATGCAGCAATTTCTTCAACGGTTTCCGTTACGCCGTGGCCGGATATATGTTCACGTACTGTCTTGGCGGTGACGTGACCTTCAATAAGCTGATTATCAACTATACGGTATTCATGACTTTCGGAGAGGTCACCTGTATGATATTCGGAGGCCTCAGCCCGGCATTCACCAAACTTGTCGGATCGAAGAAAAAAGCGTTTTCGATTGCATCCCTGATATGCCTCGTGACCTCAGTAATATTCTTCTTCATCCCGATGGATCCGAAGTATATCTGGCTTATGATCCTGATGGTCATCCTTACCTCCATCGGCATAGGCTTCTATTCCCCGCTTTTATGGTCTATGTATGCCGACGTGGCGGATTACGCCACACAAAAGAACGGAACGTCATCGACCGGGCTCATCTTCTCTTCGGGAACTATGGCCCAGAAATTCGGATCGGCCGTTTCCGGTGCACTGCTTACCCTTCTGCTTGGTGCCGTAGGCTTCGCTTCCGGCAGCGACTCGACGGGCCAGGCTGTGGTCACCATCGCAGAGGGTTGCCTTCCCGCCGTTCAGCATATGATATGGGCGATCTTCTCCATCATACCCGCCGTTATCGCGCTGATAATGATTATTCTCGTGAAACAATATCCTATTGAAAAATAAGAATATGTCTATAAGACCCATTGTTCTCGCAGCAGCGCTCGCAGCGGCTCTGACAGCCTGCGCTCCCAAGGCCGGCTCCGTTCCGGCACTCAATGTGGACGGCACCTGCCTGTATCAGGAAGGCTCGAGCGAGCCCGTCGTCTGGCGTGGCATCAGTTTCGGCTGGCACAACCTATGGCCGCGTTTCTATAACAAGGAAGCTGTCACCACGCTCGCGAAAGAATGGGGCAGCCCCGTATTCCGTGCCGCAATAGGCGCGGACGACCTCGCTGAACTCAGCCCGCTCGGTGGCTATTCGAGCGATCCGGAAAGCGCTCTGGAATGTCTGTATGCAGTGATTGACGGAGCAATCGAAAACAACGCCTACGTTATCGTGGACTGGCATTCCCATATTCTGCACACCGCCGAAGCTGTAGAATTCTTCCGGACGGTTGCAACGAAATATGCCGGATGCCCGAATGTCATATACGAGCTCTTCAATGAACCGGTTAGCCAGGAATTCGAAGACAGCAGGGACTACTCCACCCCTACGCAGGAGTCTCTGGATGCATATTGGGTAAAACTGAAAGAATACGCGCTGACGCTGATTCCGGTGATAGAGGAATGCAGCGGCTGCAAGCCCCTCATCCTTATGGGCTGCCCGCGCTGGGATCAGGCGCTGGACTGCGTGATACGCAATCCTATCGAAGGTTATGACAACCTTATGTACACAACGCATTTCTATGCGGCGACCCACGGACAGTGGCTCAGGGAGCTCGGCAATGCCGCCATTGAGGCGCGCCTTCCGCTGTTCATCTCCGAATGTGCGGCCTGCGAGGCTTCCGGAGACGGGCCGATGGACCCTCAGGAGTGGGAGAAATGGAACGAATGGGCAGCGAAGAACAAAGTGAGTATGCTCACCTGGAGCATCTCGGACAAGAACGAGACCTGCAGTATGTTCACCCCTGAAGCCTACTCCAACGGTTCCTGGGAGGACAATGTAATCAAGGAATGGGGCCTGATAGTACGCGACTGGCTTAAACACTGAATCATATAAACAGCAGAGAGATGAAAGAATACGGTCATTTCAATGACTTGGAGAGAGAATTCGTGATCACCGACCCGGCCACTCCCTGGCCGTGGATAAACTATCTCGGCACAGAAGACTTTTTCAGCCTGATTTCAGGAAGCGCCGGAGGATACTGCTTCTACAAGGATGCCAGATTCCGGCGCATAACGCGCTACCGCTACAACGGCGTGCCTATGGATGACGGAGGCCGATATTTCTATATCAAGGACGGAGAAACGATATGGAATCCCGGGTGGAAACCCTGCAAGACGGAACTCGATTCCTACGAATGCAGACACGGTATGGGATATACGCGGATCAGCGGGAAGAAGAACGGGGTGGAAGCCTCCGTCTTGTTCTTCGTCCCTGTAGGAATGCACTGTGAGGTGCATAAACTGACCTTGTCCAATACGTCTCCGGATAAGAAGAACCTCAAGCTGTTTTCCTTCGTCGAATGGTGTCTGTGGAACGCACAGACAGATATGGAGAATTTCCAGCGCAATTTCTCAACGGGCGAGGTCGAGATAGAGGGAAGCGTCATATATCACAAGACAGAATACAGGGAACGCCGCAACTATTATGCTTTCTATGGCGTCAACACCCCTATCCGGGGCTTCGATACGGACAGGGAATCCTTCATCGGCCTGTACAACTCCTTCGGCAACCCGCAGGCAGTCAGCGAGGGGACAGCCCGCAACAGCGTCGCCCACGGCTGGAGCCCCGTGGCCTCCCACTACATAGAAGTGGAACTGGAGCCCGGAGAGTCGAAGGATTATATCTTCGTACTGGGCTATGCCGAGAACCCTCAGAAAGAGAAGTTCATCGAGCCCACCGGAAAGGAAATCAATTCCTGTTCGGCGATAATCAACAAGGCGCCCGCCCGCAGGATGCTCGGCGAGTTGGATACGACGGAGAAAGTGGACGCCAGATTCAACGAGTTGTGCGGATACTGGGACAGGCTGTTGAACAAGTTCCATATAGAATCCGGCATTCCAGAATTCGACAGGATGCTCAACGTGTGGAATCAGTACCAGTGTATGGTGACGTTCAATATGAGTCGCAGCGCCAGTTTCTTTGAGAGCGGCATCGGGCGCGGAATGGGCTTCAGGGACTCGAACCAGGACCTGGTCGGCTTTGTCCATCAGATACCGGAGCGTGCAAGGGAACGGATCAAGGACATCGCTTCAACGCAGTTCCCGGACGGTTCCTGCTACCATCAGTACCAGCCGCTTACCAAACGCGGCAACAACGATATCGGCGGAGGTTTCGGAGACGACCCGCTATGGCTCATCTTCGGCACGGTCGCCTATATCAAGGAAAGCGGCGACTTCGGGATACTCGAAGAACCCGTCCCCTTCGACAATGTCCCCGGAAGCGAAAAGCCGCTCCTGGATCATTTGAGAATATCTTTTGACCACGTCGCCCGGAATCTCGGCCCTCACGGTCTGCCGCTGATAGGGCGCGCCGACTGGAACGACTGCCTCAACCTCAACTGCTTCAGCAACAACCCCGACGACTCGTTCCAGACCACGGAAAACAAGTCGGAAGGCAGCAAGGCGGAATCGCTTATGATCGCAGGCCAATTCGTTTTCTGTGGGAATCAGTTCGCCGAACTGCTCGATCGGATCGGAGAGGACTCCTCGAAGGTGCGCGCTTCCGTCCGCGCTATGGAGAAAGCGATTGAAAAATACGGCTGGGATGGGAAATGGTTCCTTCGAGCCTACGACTACTTCGGCAACAAAGTCGGTTCCTCCGAAAACGAGGAGGGGAAAATATTCATCGAGAGCCAGGGATGGTGTACGATGGCTGGCGTGGGCAAGGATAAAGGCCTGTGCGACAGCGCACTGGACTCGGTCAAGGAGATGATGGACTGCGAGCACGGCATAGTGCTGAACAGCCCCGCTTTCAGCAGATACTACATCGAGTATGGCGAAATCAGCTCCTACCCCCAGGGTTATAAGGAGAACGCCGGGATATTCTGCCACAACAATCCCTGGGTCATAATCGGCGAGGTGGTCGCAGGCCGCGCTGACGATGCCTGGGAGCACTACTGCAAGATAAGCCCCGCCTTCATCAAGGATCAGAAGCTCCACAAGGTAGAGCCTTACGTATATTGTCAGATGGTCGCCGGAAAGGACGCCGCCGTGCCCGGAGAGGGCAAGAACAGCTGGCTTACCGGCACCGCTGCGTGGAACTGGTACGCCGCAACCCAGTGGATTTGCGGCATCAAACCCGAATATGACGGTCTGATGATAGAACCGTCGCTGCCCGCCGCCATAAAAGGTATCAAGGTTCACAGGGTTTTCCGCGACGCGGAATATGACATCACCATCAACCTGAGCGGCAGGCCAGGCAAGAAATTCATTCCCTACACTCCAGGAAAACACGAAATCAACATAACGTTATGAACATACTCATCGCAGCAATACTTGCAAGCACCTTCGTGCTGAATACAAACAACAGTTCAATGGTTCTGGACGCCGGGATCGGGAAGGAAGCCGCCATCCTGTATTACGGCAGCGCCTTGAAAGGGGATGAAAGTGCATCCCTCACGGATGCAGGCTATACCCGCAACAGCCTCTATCCCGCATTCGGACTGAAGGGTGCGCAGGAGCCTGCGATAAGTGCAATCCACCCGGACGGCAACCTCACCCTTGACCTCCGCGTGAAGGAAGTCAGTTCCTCGAAATGGGATAATGGAGAAGTATTGGAGCTGACAAGCGCCGATTCCCGCTATCCTATCACCGTAAAGAACGTATTCAAGACATATTGCCGCGAAGACATCATCGAGACCTGGACCGAAATCAGCAATGCCGGGCGCAAGAACACCGTCCTGACAAGGTATTATTCCGGACATCTCCCCATCCGCGTCGGGGACGTTTGGGTGTCCACGCTGTACGGAACCTGGGCCAACGAGGGCAGAGTGTGCGAAGAGCCGCTCACCCGCGGACTGAAGCTCGTCAAGAATATGGACGGCACACGCAATTCGCACACCTCCCACGCAGAAGCGATGATCAGCCTGGACGGAAAGGCGTGTGAAAACAGCGGCCGCGTGATAGGCCTCGCCCTGGAATGGGGTGGCAATTACGAACTGCGCTTCCAGACTGACGACAGTGATTTCCACCACGTCTTTGCTGGAATCTGTCCGGACAATGCGCCCTACACCCTCGCCGGGAACGAGTGCCTGAAGACTCCCGCTCTCGCATACAGCTACTCGAATGAAGGTCTGAGCGGCGTCAGCAGGAATTTCCACAGTTGGGGACGCAAGTACCGTCTCGCGCACGGAGACAAGGAGAGAAAAGTGCTCCTGAACAGCTGGGAGGGGGTTTATTTCAATATCAATGAAGCTGGAATGGACCAGATGATGAACGATATCGCGTCTATGGGAGGGGAACTCTTCGTAATGGATGACGGCTGGTTCGGAACAAAATATCCCCGCAAGGACGATACGAGCTCACTGGGCGACTGGAACGTGGATCGGACCAAGCTCCCCGGAGGTATCGGCACCCTGGTCAGGATGGCGGGCGGTCACGGAATACGCTTCGGAATCTGGATTGAACCGGAGATGACCAACAGTGTCAGCGAACTTTATGAGAAGCACCCCGAATGGGTGCTCAAGTCTCCCGGACGCGACAACGTCTATGGAAGAGGCGGCACACAGCTTGTGCTGGATATGGCAAATCCGGAGGTGCAGGATTTCGTGTTCGGCGTAGTGGACGGCCTCATGACGGAGAATCCCGAAATTGATTATATCAAGTGGGATGCAAATATGAATATCAGCTCATACGGCAGCCAGTACGTCAAAGATCAGTCAAAACTGAACGTTGCCTACTGGAACGGGTTCTATAGCGTTTGCGACAGAATCAGGGCCAGGTATCCCGATGTCACTATCCAGGCCTGTGCCAGCGGTGGTGGAAGAGCGAACTGGGGCGTTCTGCCCTGGTTCGATGAATTCTGGACGAGCGATAATACGGATGCGCTTCAAAGAATTTATATGCAGTGGGGTACGTCCTATTTCTTCCCTGCGATTGCTATGGCTTCCCATATCAGCGCAACTCCCAACCACACCGTCTTCAGGACGACTTCACTAAAGTTCAGATGCGACGTCGCCTGCAGCGGACGACTCGGAATGGAGATTCAGCCGAAGAATATGACGGAGGCGGAGAAGGACTTCTGCCGGAAGGTGATTGCGGATTACAAGTCAGTGAGACCAGTAGTTCAGTTCGGAGACATATATCGTCTGACTTCTCCATATGACGACAAGGGATATGCTTCGATGATGTACGTTTCACAGACGAAGGACAAAGCCGTGTTCTATTGGTGGAAAATCGCCAACTTCTACGACCGGCATTTCCCGAGAGCTATAATGGCAGGTCTCGATCCTGACAGGATGTACACTGTCCACGAATTGAACCGAATCGACCGTAATCCTCTTCCATTTGAGGGCAAGCGGTCCCCCGGTCGTTTCCTCATGGAAAACGGCTTGGAAATCCCCGAGTCCAACGATGTCGAATACAATATGAAAACCGACTGGAGCAGCCGGGTGCTGTCCCTTACAGAATAATAAAACGTCGGGGCTTCAAGAAAGCTCCGCCGTTTTTGTGTTCAGGACGGTTCGTACAGACGCCAGTCACTCGCGTCTGTACGAACGCCAGGCGTGTCAGAGCCAGTATAGCAGCAGCCCCGCGACTGCGCCGCCCCCGAGAATCTGCATCGGCGTCGCTTTGAAGAAGGTGTAAGCCGCGAATGCTGCGGCGAACAGCAGCCAGCTCTTGAAGTCCGGGAAGTTTTCCGTGACCACGCTTACCGGCGCACCGGTGCCGCTGAAGTTGAGGCTGATAATCAGCGCTATGGCCGCGGCTCCGATCATTCCGGCCACGACGGGCTTGAGTGACCCCATTACGCTGCGGAACACCGGCGTCTCGTGGAACCTGGTGTAGAAGCGCACGATCAACAGCATTATCAGGAAGCTCGGGAGCACTATCGCGAGCGAAGCGCAGAGCGAGCCGAGCGTCGCCACGAGTTCCCCTGCACCCGCCTGCTTCATCACCTCATAGCCCACATAGGTGCTGCAGTTGAGCCCCACGGGGCCCGGCGTCATCTGCGAGATGGCCACGATGTCCGTGAACGCGCTCTCGCTTATCCAGGCGCGTGCGACCACTATCTCGCTGTGGATGATGGAGATGACGGCATATCCGCCTCCGAAGGTGAACATACCTATAAGGAAGAAGCACGCGAAAAGCTGCAGCATCAGTCCGCTCATTGCCCGCGTCCTCCTTTCCCGCGCTGCCTCAGGGCGGCGGTCACTGCGCTGACAAGGATCACCGTCAGCAGTATATATATAGGTGAGATTTTCAGAATCATGATGGCCGCGAGCGTAGCCAGCCCCACCAGCCATTGCCACAGCCGGCCGAAGCCCCGCAGCAGTTTGAACGTGTATGCGGCTATTATGGCCACGGCCACCGGGCGCACGCCTGCGAAGATCGCGGACACGACTGCGTTGTCGCGGAAACTGGCGAAGAACATCGCGATCAGCAGTATGGTCACGAAGGGCGCCGCTATGCTGCCGAGCGTCGCGACCACGCTTCCTGCAATCCCGCGGAGGCGGTAGCCGGCGAAGATGGCCATATTGACCGTCAGCAGGCCGGGTGCGCTCTGTGCCAGGGCTACGATGTCGGGGAGCTCATTGTCCGGAATCCAGTTCCTCTTCCTCATCTCGGCCTCTATGGAGGGAATCATCATATATCCTCCGCCAATGGTGAATGCGCCGATTCTGAGAAAGACTGAAAATATGTTCCAAAGTGAAATCACAAGGCAA
>JAKSKA010000002.1 GCA_024401915.1 Bacteroidales bacterium | reverse complement strand
TACGATATAGAGGGCGAGCACCCACCACTTGCCGAACGTCGCGCCTAGCAGAAGGTAAGGATTGTTCTCGAATGTTCCGAAATGGAGGAGTTCGGGCATCTGCATCTTCGCCCAGAAATGGGTAAGGTGGAAGGCGATGAAACCGAGCACGATGATTCCGAGCACGAACATATTGCGGGCGGACCAGGAATCGGTCGCGGCCCTGCTGGAGACCTCATAGCGCTTCACGCCGCCGCGGGCCTTGATGTGCTTGAAGGTCAGTCAGCATCCGTAGAGGATGTGGACGGCGAAGCCGAGCGCGAGGACAAGTGCCATCACGCTGATCACAGGAGTGCTCATAAAATCGCAGCCGAGCTTGAAGAGGCCGTCGCCCTCGGAGAAGAGGATGTCGTCGGCGGCTGCATTGCCGTATTTCCCCGTGAAGCTGTCAATGAGGGAGAATGCGTTGATCGTTCCGTGAAGAAGGAGGAAAAGGATCAGGAATGCGCCGGAAACGGCCTGGATGAATTTTTTTCCGATGGAAGAATTGAATATGAACATTTTTATCGTATTTATTCGATTTGGAGTGCAAATATAAGCCATATCTTGCAAGTTTCAAATTTAAACGATATTTTTGTGTTATGTACAAAAGAGTTTTGCTTAAGCTTAGCGGCGAGAGCCTCGGAGGCCCCGCCGGAAAGGGAATAGACGAGGCCAGCCTCGTTTCATACGCCAGCGAGATAGTGGATGCCGTCAAGGCCGGCCACCAGATTGCGATAGTCAACGGAGGCGGCAACATCTTCCGCGGCCTGCAGGGCGTCGGAAAGGGTTTCGACCGCGTCAACGGAGACCGTATGGGTATGCTCGCGACGGTTATCAACTCGCTCGCACTCGCCTGCGCGATCAGGTCGCTCGGAGTGGAGGCCGAAGTGTTCACCGCGACACCGATGGAGCCGGTTGCGCGCTACTACCGCAAGGAGGACGCCGTGGCCGTGCTGGAAAGGGGCGGAGTGGCGCTCATCTCGGGCGGCACCGGCAACCCGTTCTTCACAACCGACTCGGGAGCCGCGCTGCGCGCCCTTGAGATCGGCGCCGACGCACTGCTGAAAGGCACCCGCGTGGACGGAGTATATACCGCCGACCCGGAGAAGGACCCGACAGCGACCCGCTACGAGGAACTCAGCTTCACCAAAGCGCTCTCCGACCACCTCAAGGTGATGGACGCGACCGCATTCGCGCTCTGCGAGCAGGGTCCCACGCCGATAGTCGTGTTCAACGTCGAGGAGAAAGGCAACCTCTCCCGCCTCCTCGCAGGAGAGAACATAGGAACAGTGGTTCACGCATAAACAATACCTAAAGATATGTTGACAGAAAAGACAAAAGAAACCGTCGAAGCCGCAAAGGTGAAGATGGGCCAGGCTATCAGCTACCTCGACGAGAGCCTGAAGAATTTCAGGGTTGGCAAGGCAAACCCTTCAATCTTCAACGGAGTCCTCGTTGACTACTACGGAACACCCTCCCCTATCCAGAACGTCGGTTCGATAACCGTTCCCGATGCAAGGACGCTTATGATACAGCCCTGGGAGAAGAGCCTCATAGGCAAGATCGAGAAGGCGATCATCGACGCGAACCTCGGTCTCACCCCGTCGAACAACGGCGAAGCCATCCGCTGCACCGTTCCCGCCCTCACCGAGGAAAGGCGCAAGGAACTCATCAAGAAGGCCAAGGCTGAAGGTGAGAATGCGAAGATCGTCGTCCGCAACACAAGGCGCGACGCTGTCGAGATCCTGAAGAAGGCCCAGAAGAACGATGGCCTCTCCGAGGACGTCGAGAAAGAGGCGGAGGAGGAGATCCAGAAGCTCACCGACAAGAACGTCAAGCAGATTGACGAGATTGTCGCCGCGAAAGAGAAGGAGATAATGACCGTCTAGAGCGCAGGGCTCAGGACGAACTCGAAAGAATAGGGAGAAGGAGCAAGCAGATATTCCGGCTCGGGCAAGCGGCCCCAGGAATTGACGCACCCCAATCCCATCTGCATCAGATCCACATTCACGTAAGTGCTTCCCTTTGACCTGTCGTCGAGATGGGCTTCGGGAAGCATTTCCGCGCTATGGCGGTACTTGCCGGAACTGAGGTCGAGCGATTTCCTGGAGATGGGCAGAGCCGATGCAGAATACGGGGTGGACGAGCTTATCTCCAGCCCTGCACCGGAATCAGAGGTAATGCGGAGCCATTTCATCCCGACGTGGGTACCGTGCTCCTGGGGGCGTACGGCCTTGAAGTCATACTGGTCTCCCACTTCCTGGACATACTGGCCCAGCATAGCGGAACTCTGGCGGTCGGAATAGCTGTCGTGGGGGCCCTTCCCGTAAAAATCCAGATGGGAGTACTCTCCCGGCATCGCGAACTCGACGCCGAAGCGGAAAAGGTGGGGGGCGAGGGACAGGTCCCCGGCATCGACAAGTCTTTCCCTGACTTTGATCATACCGTCAGGCGACACCATATAATCCATACGCACGCGCGCGAAAGTGCCGATCGGTGCATACGACACCGTGACGGCATAGGAAGAACCTGACTTCTCGAAGCGGAAGACCTCCGTCCGGAATTCCGGATTCAGCCACACGCCGGACTTCGACTGGAACTTCGCCCCGAGGTCATTTTCGGTAGGGGCCCTTCCGAAGCAGGGCATCAGGGGCTCTTTCAGCAGTTCCTTCGTCCTCATCACATACGAGAAGAGGGCTCCGGTCCTCTTGTCGAAGCAGGCGCTCCAGTCCTTTCCGACGAAACGCAGGCTGTCACCGTTCTCGCTAACGGCCAGTTCCTGTTCCCCTCTGAAACCGCGGGGCGAAGGTTTCATCGAAGAGCTTATCACGAGCTGGTCGTATGCCGTCTCGAAGCCTTCCGGCAACAGGCCGTCAGGGCGTTTCAGGACATAGCTCACATCGAGCGTCACGTCATTGTTCTCAAGTTCCGGAAGCCTGTATCCCAGGTCCAGCCATTGTTCGCACCCGGGCTTGACGGAAAGCCTGAGGACCTCCCCGGTCTGCACCTTCTTGCCGTTCACGCTGATGAACCATACCATCTTGTATTTGGAGAGGTCGGTGAAGAAGTTCTCATTATATATCTTCACACGCCCGGAAAGCAGGTTCTCGGTATCGGAGGTCGTAAGGATGGAACGGTACTGATATCTCACCTCGGCAGCCTGGGGATGGAGGGAGCGGTCGGAAGCGAGGATGCCGTTGCAGTTGAAGGAATTGTCCGACGGGTCCTCGGAATTGAAATCACCGCCGAAGACCCATATCCTCTCGGGTCCGTCAAAGGCCGTCCCGTATTTCGGAGAAGGTCCGGCTCCCCTGCCCTCGGCGCCGCAGATGCGGCCTTTCTTGAAATCATATCCCCAGGAAAGAGCCTGATCCGCGAAATCCCATATACATCCGCCCTGATAATCCGGGTACTTCCTTACCAGGTCCCAGTACTCCTTCAGTCCGCCAAGTGAATTGCCCATCGCGTGGGCGTACTCGCACTGTATGAGCGGTTTCGTATGGCGGGATTCCATATAGTTCAGAATCTTGTCGTACGGCATATACATAGGGCAGAATATGTCCGTGTGGTCACTGTTCTCCGCCCTCTCGTACTGGACCGGGCGGCTGGGGTCGTTCGCCTTTATCCACGCATACCCGCGTTCGAAATTCGGGCCGTCGCCGGCTTCGTTGCCGAGGCTCCATATCACGACGCAGGGGTGGTTGATATCCCTTTTCACCATCCTCTGCTGACGGACAAGGTGGGCGTCCGCATACATCGAGCTGCGGGCCAGGGTGCGCTCCTTATAGCCCATACCGTGGGATTCTATGTCCGCTTCGTCTATGACGTAGAGACCGTACCTGTCACAGAGGTCATACCAGCGCGGGTCATTGGGATAATGGCTCGTGCGGACAGTGTTGATGTTAAGCTGCTTCATCAGCGTCACATCCCTCAGCATCTCCTTTTCCGACACTACATAACCTCCCGTAGGGCTCAGTTCGTGGCGGTTGACGCCCTTGATGAGGACGGGCTGGCCGTTCACGAGCAGCTGGCCGCCCTTCACCTCGGCGCTCCTGAAGCCGAAATGGAGCCGCACCGTTTCCGTCACTCCGGACTTGTCATAGACACGCACCGTAAGGTGGTAGAGGTTAGGAGTCTCGGCCGACCACAGCCTCGGCTTCTCGTACTTGCAGAACAGCGTCACATTGCCATCCCTGTCCGGTTCAGCCTGATAGACGTGGGTCTTGCCGTCTCCGTCAACCTCGAAGCGAAGACGGGTCGCGCCCTTGGTCACGCTGGCATTGAAGCGGAGCGTCCCGTCCATCTCCGCACGGACATTGATGTCCTGCAGCGATATCTTCGGGCGGAAGTCGATGCGCACACCCCGGGCGATAACGCTGAGACGCCAGAAATCCTGATCTTCAAGATAGGTGCCGTCACACCAGCGGAACACCTCCAGCGCGATGAGGTTTTCGCCGCTGCGGATGAATTTCGTGATGTCGAAAGACGCCTCCAGCTTGCTGTCCTCACTGTATCCGACCTCCTTGCCGTTCACCCACACGCGGACGTTCGAGGTCGCGGAACCTATCGTGAGTATGGCATTGCACTCAAGGTCACGTTTGGTCACGCTGAAACTGCGGCGGTACTGTCCGACGTGGTTCCCGTTTTCCGGGACATAGGGAGGATGATTGTCGAACCGGCCTTTCCACGGATAGCCTATGTTCACATAGACAGGGTCCCCGAAGCCGTTCAGTTCCCAGTTACCCGGGACCGGCATAAGCTCCCAGGCGGAATCGTCCACGTCCTTTTTGTAAAAGCCTTCCTCCCGGAGTCCCACGGACTCGAACCAGCGGAATTTCCATACTCCGTCAAGGGAGAGTGTGTGGCAGTCGGAAGTGAAACTCGCGTGGATTGGAAGCCTGTTCTGCTCGAAAACAGCCGGGTCCTTCCAAGGCTCCACCTTCACCGCCGCCGGCGAGGGCAGGGTGAAAAGCAGGGCTAGGAGGGTAAGGGCCGGCCGTTTCATCAATGACTTACTTGTGGATATTCACAATCGCATCCCTGAAGAGGTCCCTTTCGAAATCGGTAAGGAAATCAACCTTGATGGGAATCATAAACATCCTGCGGCGTATCTCTTCAGGCATCCCATTGAAATCCAGGACACGCTGGGCGTCCTTCTCCGTCGTGGCGATTGCTGCCGTGGGGTTGGAGTTCATCGCAGAACGTATCTTCTGGAAATCGGCCCAGCTGTATTTGTGATGGTCAGGGAAACGGAAGGACTTCACTATCTTGTAGAAATCGCTCAGATAGTTCTTCAGAGGAGTGTCCTTCGCTATGCCCGTGAAGAGGATGAGCTTCTTCGAGTAGATGTAGCGCGGGTCCGAATTCTCATAGACCGGCTGGCTCTGCTCGTACTGTATTGTGGTGAACAGCAGTATCTGCTTCTTCCCGTCAGGATAGACGCCCTCGCAGGTGGACGTGGAATAATCCTTCATACCGAGGGTGTAGGCGAACGACGTCCTGGACCAGTTGTCCATCTCGGCGGGGCATTTCGTTGCGATGACGATATCCGCTTCCTCGATCCTTTCCGGCAGGTCACGCAGGCGGCCGAGGGGGATGAGATGGTCCTTGCAGAGAGGACGGTTGTAATCGACGAGGACGATATTCAGGTCGGCCTGGAGTTTCCTGTACTGGAAGGCGTCGTCCAGCACGATGATATCGGCCGCAGGGAAATGGGGATTCCAGCACTTGCGGCCGCGCTTTCCCGTCATCTTTTCGGGGTGGCAGAGCAGATCGCAACCCTCGATGCGGTTCTTGTCGACGGCTACGGTGACTCCGGGGAACTTCTTCTTTATCTGGAGCGGCTCGTCACCGAACATAACGGAACTTCCCTCGCGCGTAACCTGCTGGAAACCGGAGCTTTCGCGCTTGTAGCCCCTGGAAAGGACGGCGATGTTGCTCATACCCCACATATCGCTCTGAAGGAGCATCCTCAGTATCATCTCGGTATGGGGTGTCTTGCCGGTACCGCCGGCTGTGATGTTCCCCACGCAGATTGTGGGAACCTCGGCGCCTTTCGAGCGCTTTCCGCCCTTGTAGCGTCTGTCGCGCAGTTTGAGGACGGCCCAATAGGGGAAAAGAAGTATTTTGTCAAGTTTCATATTCCATAAACGTTTTCGTTTCCTTCAATCTCTACATCAGCCCAGTTGGAGCCGATGTAATCCAGCGTGCCGATTATTTCCGCGGGGTCCATCGAGGTCACCAGCCTCATACGCGTCTGCTTGAAGTCCGGCAGGCCCTTGAAATAACAGGAGCGATGGCGGCGCATCTCATACACGCCCCTTTTCTCTCCCTTGTATTGGAGTGAGAGCTCGAAATGGCGTTTTGCCAGTGCAACCCTCTCCTTCACGCCCAGAGACGGCATCTCAGTCCCCGTGTCGATGAAATGCCTCATTTCCCTGAACACCCAGGGATGGCCGAAAGAGGCGCGTCCGACCATTATGGCGTCCACGCCGTATCTGTCGAATGCGGCAGCCGCCTCCGGACCGGTGGTGATGTCACCGTTACCGATTATGGGGATGTGCATCCTGGGGTTGTTCTTCACCTCCCCTATCAGCGTCCAGTCCGCAGCGCCGCGGTACATCTGGCAACGGGTGCGGCCGTGGATGGTCAGTGCACTGATCCCTGCGTCCTGAAGCCTCTCCGCGAGTTCGACGATGATCTTCGAGTTCTCATCCCAGCCCAGACGTGTCTTGACGGTCACGGGCTTGGAGACGGCGTCCACAACAGCCTTGGTGATGGCCACCATCTTGTCGGGCTCGCGCATCATCCCGCTCCCGGCGCCCCTGCCGGCAATCTTCGTGACCCGGCAGCCGAAGTTGCTGTCTATTATGTCGGCACCGTGTCCCCCGGCAATCTCGGCGGCCCTGTCCGCCATACGGGCGGCATCCACCATCGATTCAGGGATGTGGCCGTATATCTGTATCGCGACGGGCGACTCCTCCTCGAGCGTCCTCATCTTCGCTATCGCCTTTGACGCATCGCGTATCAGGCCGTCGGACGGGATGAACTCGGTATAGACCATAGCGGCGCCCTGCTCTCTGCACAGCACCCTGAAGGACAGGTCGGTCACGTCCTCCATAGGCGCAAGAAGCAGCGGTTTCTCCCCGAGGTCCAGATTCCCTATCTTCATATCGCAGCCGTCTTCTGTCCGAGCCACTCCTGCATCTCCTCCGGAAGAAGGAGTGCGAGGGTCTCGTAAGCGCGTGAGTTATAGGAATTGAGCCACTCGATCTCCGCGCTGTCCATCAGGTCGCGGCGTATTATCGACGTGTCGATGTGGCACAGGGTCAGGGGCTCGAAGGCGAGCCAGCGTCCGAACTGGTTCTCCCCCGCTTCGACGCAAAGCAGCAGATTCTCGTGCCGTATGCCGTACTGCCCTTCACGATAGATGCCGGGTTCGTCCGATATCACCATACCGGGCTGGAGCGGAGTGTCATTCATATTCTGGCGCACGTCCTGGGGGCCTTCGTGGCAGCCCAGGAAGGAGCCTACGCCGTGACCGGTCCCGTGTCCGAAATTGCGGTGGGCCCTCCAGAGAGGCTCACGCGCGATGGCGTCAAGCCTGCACCCGGGCGTCCCTTCGGGAAAGACCGCCATAGCCAGGTCGATGCAACCTTTCAGCACAAGTGTATAGTCTTCCGCTTCAAGCGGCGTCACAGGTCCGAGCGGTATCGTCCGGGTAAGGTCGGTAGTGCCGCTGTAACAGCCCTCGAGGCGGAAATACTGTGCTCCGGCATCGCAGAGATACAAGCCTTCGTCAGGCAGTTCGGGTGCATCCGTATGAGGCGTGGAGTAGTGCGGCAGCGCAGCGCCGGCACCGCAGGCCGAGATGGTCTCGAAACTGTCACTGACGTAGCCGTCAATAGCTCCCCTCAGCTGTCCCAGCTTCACTGAAGCGTCCCACTCCGTCACGCGCCGGCCAGCGGCGAGGGACTTCTCGAGCCAGTAGAGGAATTTCTCCATCGCGAGGCCGTCACAGACGTGGACGCGCCTCATCCCTTCGATCTCGCAGCTGTTCTTCCGGGCCTTCCTGGAGCCAACGGGGCAGTTACACAACCGGACCTTGCCGGCGATGGCATTATACATCTGGGCGTTGAGTGCGGACGGGTCGGCCTGCACCAGGCCGTCGAATTCGAGCAGCGCACGCTCCGCTTCGTCATAAGGCAGAATGGAGATGCCGTCATCCTCCAGCTCGGCAAAGGCGGCGGCAGTGCCGGGATCGAGCTCGCTGTCCTTGGTAACGAACCACCTGACCTCGGAATCGTCGACCAGCAGGTAACTGAACACAAAGGGATTGTATTCTATGTCGGCCGCCCTGACATTGAGCAGCCACGCTATCTCGTCGAGGGCGCACACGAGTATCCCGTCGCAGCCGGAAGCGGAATATCCGCTCCGCAGCCATTCGATTTTCGAGAGCCGCGACTCTCCCGGATCGATCGTGAACACGGGAGTGGAAGGGATGGAGGGCCTGTCGCGCCAGAGCGCGTCGAGAAGGTCCGGGACGGCGACTACGCCGCACTGGGAGTCATCCCCGGCACCGGCGAAGGCAGCTTCTATGGAATCCACGGTGGTCTTCGAGGTACAGAGGCCGTCCACAGCGATGACGGCGCCGTCCGGGAATTCCCCGGCGAGCCAGTCAGGGATGAGCACCTGGTCCGGCACACGCGTCTTGTGGAGGCTGACACCCGTCCCGGCCAGTTGCGTCCCGGCCTGGAGGAAATAGCGGGAGTCGGTCCAGAGACCGGCGTGGTCAGGAGTCACGACCACATCACCGGCCTCGCCAGTGAAGCCGGTAAGCCAGAGCACCTGCTTCCAGCGTTCCGCAAGGAATTCGCTGCCGTGAGGGTCGGACCCGCAGATCACCACGGCATCCCAGCCTCGCGAGCGCATAAGCGCGCGAAGGGACTCGATTCTTGATTCGTAAACGTTTGCCATAGTATTATCTCAACCAGTTTTCAGGGTCGCTCGGGGTGTTGCCTTCCCAAAGCTGGAAGTGGAGCTGTGTCTGGCCGTCAAGCGTGGCCACGGAGCCTATGGTCTGGCCGGTGGTGAGCTTGTCGCCGGATTTTACGGCCACATCCCCGAGTTTGCAGTAGAAAGTGAAATAATCCCCGTGCTGCACGAGCACGCATTTGTTGTAGCCGGGCATCACGATTATCTTCTTCACCTCCCCGTCGAAGACACATTTCACCTTGTCCCCGGGAGAGAGCGAGATGTTGATGCCATTGTTGAACGGCATCACCAGGGTCTTGTAAACAGGATGGTTGTGCTGACCGAAATGGTCCACGACGGGGCCGTCGGCCGGCCAGGGCAGCTTGCCCATATTGGACGAGAACTCCTTCGACAGCTTGACGTCTACGGGCTTGGTGCTCTTCTTGTTTGACGCGACGGCGGACTGGATAAGCCGCTTTATCTCCTTGTTGAGCGCGTCCACCTGCTTTTTCTTCGCCTGGAGCTGGCGCGTATAGCGGTTCTTGTCCTTCTTCAGGCTCTCTATCAGTTTCTCCGACTGCTTCTCCTCCTTCTGCAGCTTGTTCAGATCCGCGGTGCGCTTGTCCTTTACCGATTTGGCGTTGAACTGGAGCAGCTTCATCACAGCCATCTTCTCCTCGAGTTCTCCCCTGGCATCCGATATCTTGAGGGCCTGGGCGTTCATTCTCGAGGACAGGGACCTCAGATACGCATACCGGCGCAGGGCCTGGCCGGGCGTCTCGCTGGAGAGTATGTACATATACCACACACGGGAGTCCCTGTTGCGGTACGCATTGTTAATCAACTTGTTATAATACAGCGTGAGAGTATCAAGCCTTGCATTGAGGGTATCGATGGAATGCTTCAAAGTGGCCATCGAATCCTCGATCAGGGCAATTTCACGGTTGCTTTCCTCCACAAGCGCCTTTCTGTTAGACACCTTCTTGCGGACAAGGCTGAGGGTCCCGAGCGCCGAACTGCTCTTCTTCTCATTCTGCTTGAGCTGCTGCTCTATCTGGCGTATCTCCTTCTCCAGACGGGCCTTCCTGTTCTTCTGGGACGACAGGTCCTGGGCCGGCGCGAGGACGGCCTGGACAAGAAGAATCACTATGAGGAGGAAACGTTTCATCTGCTTTCGCTCAAGCCTTTATAGTATGATGCAAGGTCAGTCTCCCCGAGGGACCCGAGTATCAGGGAATAGTGGCGCAGTATCTCCGCACTCTGCTTCCCTCCGTGGATCATCGCCTTCTTGAATACCGGTTTCGCCTCTTCCGGGCGCCCGAGCAGGTAAAGGATCCAGCCGTAGGTGTCCAGATACGTCGCGTTCGACGGCTCCACCTCTATGGCGATAGCACTCATCCCGAGAGCCTTGTTGAGCACTTTCCGCCTCTTCGTCTCAGTGCACAGGAAATAAGCGTAGTTGTTCAGCACGACGGCGCATCTCGAGTCGAGGGAAAGCGCCTGCTCATAATACCTGTAGGCATCCTTGCGTTTCCCTTTGGAATGGCTGATATCCCCGAGCACGCCAAGGGCGGAAACCAGGGCCGAAGTATCCTTGTCGGCTCTTTTCACGATTTCCGCACACTGCTTCACGACTCCGGTCGTGTCCCCGTCGAGGAAGCACATCTGCATCCGCACCTCCCTCATCCCCAGCGCGTCCGGCTGGACCAGGAGGCAGGTATCCACGGCCTGGGCTATCTGTTTGTGCCAGGTGGTGTAAAACTGCCCGTTGATGTTGCGGAAAAGGGTTTCCACGTACTTTTCCTTGATGTCGGGCGTTACGGTCCTTCTGCCCATAAGGTCGGAAAGTGCGACGAAATAAGCCGGATAGTTGCCCCTCATTCCGAATACGTCGAGGCGTCCGAAGAGCGCGGGGGCATAGTCGGGCTCATACATCAGGGCCTGGTCATAATAGCCCAGAGCAAGCGTGTCGCGCTGTTTCGTGACCTCCCAGTCGCCGAGCAGCGTCAGCGAATAGTGGTTCGCGAAGGAACCGGGATCCTTTTTCACGAGCTTCCCGATCAGGGGGATGGCTCTTGCGGCATCACCGCCCGACAGATAGAAGCGGGAGAGGGTGTGGGTGTACCAGATATTCGTGGTGTCGGCCCGCCAGGCCCGTTCGAGATGGCGCCCGGCATCATCGAAAAGGCGCTTGTCATATTCGCTCAGACCGAGATAGTAGTTTAGCGCATCACTGTCCAGGCCGAGCCTTTCCAGCCTCTTGAATCCGAGATAGGCCGAATCCAGCTGACCTGCGGCATACATCGACACCGATTTCAGGAACAGGCTGTCGGTTGCGGAATCACCGGCGACCCCGAGTTCCTCGAGCTCGGAAGCGGGGATGCAGACCTCCGGTTTCTGACCGAAGGCGACGGCTGTTCCGGAGAACAGACAAAGGGCGGAAAAAAAAGATGCCGCCAGCCACTTTATCATACTTCTCATATAAAGGACAAAAATACAAAGAATTTTAACTATTTTCGCATACTGTTTGATACACGATGCAACTTTTTGGAAACAAAAAGCATCTTAATACACGTGAAGAGAACGCGGTTCCCGATCTCGTAGCCGCTTGCAGGCTTGGGGACAGGAAAGCCCAGAGAGCTCTGTACGATGCGCTTTCAGGCAAAATGTATGCCGTATGCCTCCGTTATATGGGCGACGCCGAACAGGCTCAGGACATACTGCAGGACGGGTTCGTGACCCTCTTTACGAAAATTGACAGCTACTCGGGGGAAGGTTCCTTCGAAGGCTGGGCAAGAAAGATCTTTGTCAACACGGCGCTGATGAGTCTCAGGAAAAAGGACGTGATGAGACAGACGGAAGACGTGGAGGAGGCCCGGAGCATCGACTCGGGGGAACCTTCCGCAATCGAACGGATCGGGTACAGGGATCTTTGCAGGATGATAGCATCGCTCCCTCCCGGATTCAGGACCGTCTTCAATATGTACGTCGTCGAAGGCTACTCCCACAAGGAGATAGGCGAAGCACTCGGGATTTCCGAGGCCACCTCGCGGTCCCAGCTCCAGAGAGCAAGAACGCTGTTGCAAACAAAGATAAAAGAGTATTAACGATGCTTGAGAACAAGAACGAAGCATTCGACCTCCGCGTGAGGGAGATGCTCGCAGATGCCGAGGAGAAGGCTCCCCGTGGCGTCTGGGAAGTTGTTTCCGGCCGTCTGGCCGGAGCGGCCGCTCCTGTTCGCAGGAAAGCCGTGCCCTTCTGGTACGCATTTGCGGGAGCAGTCGCCGCCGCACTTGTCGGTCTGGGACTCTTCCTCCCCCGCTCCGGCCAGTCGCCGGCAGAGAACGGAATCGCGCTCGTAGAGGCTCCCGCAAGCCAGGGGACGGAACTTCTGGCCCAGGCAGAGAGCAAGGCTGCGGAAACCGTCCGGACAGCCGCAACAACGCAATATAACGACACCCCGATCGCGACTGAAAAGTCCGCATCGACGCCATCAGAATACGAAGCCGCAAAGCCCGCTTCAACGGCCTCCGATACTGAATCAGCGTCCATTGACAGGGCTGATGCCGGGCAGGATCCGGTCCAGGCCGGAGTTACCGGGACCGATGACGCAGCGGTGTCACGTGGACAGGTGGACCCCTTCGCTCTTATGGAGTGGGAAGATGTCCGCGACGCCGCGATGGAAAGGGAAAGTGACCTTACGGTACAGTGCGCGCTGGGCGGCAACGACTCTGATTTCGGCATAGGCGGCAGGACCTATTTCGCCCCCGGCGGATCCACTGTCTCGACCACCGGAATACGCGAGGAAAGCACATCCGCATACGGCATTCCGCTCTCTCTCGTGGTCGGCGTGCGGAAATACCTGACCAGGCGCCTGTCCATTGCCGGCGGCGCAAGCTGGTCGCTCGTGACGCGCACCTTCGACGGCACCTACAACGAGGTAGAGAACGGTGTCCTGACGAAAACGCTCAGCGGAGACGTCTACCATTCGATGCATTTCGTCGGCATCCCCGTCGGAGCTTACTATGACGTCGTGGACGCGGACAGGACGAAACTCCACCTCTTTGCTCTCGGACAGGCTGAATATTGTGTTTCAAACAGTTACACCGTACGCGCAGGCAGCGATAGCCAGGTGTTCCGCGACAGCGCAAAAGGGATACAGTGGTCCGTCGGAGCCGGAATCGGCGTTGAGTTCGGCATAACGGACCTTCTGGGAATATACCTCGATCCCGGCGTGCGCTACTATTTCCATTATAGCGGTCAGCCGGGAAGCGTAAGGTCAGAGAAGCCCTTTATGGTCAATATCGAGGCCGGGCTCAGATTCAAGCTTTAGTCCAGTTCGATGGGTTTGTACACAGGTACAAGCGATTTCATAAGCGACCAGGCCACGATGTACGCGATGCCGCAGAAGCAGAACATCACGAAGTAGCCGGCAGGCTTGCCCTCGAAACCGAGGAAGGTGAACGATGCGCCGGCATTCTCGGCAAAGGTGAAGAGGTTACCGGCCACCTTCTGTATTATCATCGAGCCCACACCACCGGCCATTGCGCCGATTCCGGTGATGGTTGCGATAGTGCTCTTGGGAAACATATCGCCTATGGTGCTGAAGAGGTTGGCGCTCCAGGCCTGATGGCCGGCAGCTGCGAGACCGATAAGAATCGCGGGCCACCAGGGGGTGTCGAACCTTACTCCGAGGGGCTGTGCAAGCAACGCGCAGAGAGGGAAGAATGCGAAGATGAGCATAGCGCGCATACGGCCGGCATAAGGGTTCATACCCTTCCTGTCGACGAATATCTTGGGCAGATAGCCTCCGATTATCGAGACTACGGTCACTATTGCATAGAGGGTGAAGATGAGGGCCTGGCCGAGACCAGAAGTGGCCGGAGCCTGGAACTGGTTGCTGAAATACGAAGGCGCCCAGAAGAGGAAGAACCACCATACTCCGTCAGTGAAGAACTTGCCGATGATGAACGCCCAGGTCTGGCGGTAGCCGAAGCACTTGAGGAAGGGGATGGTCTTCTGGGCTGCCACAGCGGCCTTTTCAGCAGCTTCGGCGGCATCATCGGAATGGATGTACTCGAGTTCGGCCTCGTTCACGCGGCTGCTCTTCTCGGGCTTCTCATACATAAACGCCCAGAAGAACACCCAGATGAAGCCGAGTGCGCCGATGATGATGAATGCCATCTCCCAGCCGAATTTCTCAGCAAGGGGCGGTATGCAGAGAGGAGCGGCAAGAGCGCCCACGGACGCACCCGCGTTGAAGATCGAGGTTGCGAAGGCGCGGTCCTTCTTTGGGAAATATTCGGCCGTAACCTTGATGGCTGCAGGGAAATTGCCTGCTTCGCCGAGGGCCAGTATGCCGCGGCACATCAGAAAGAGGTAAACCGAAGTGGTGGAGATGGCAAGCGCGGCATTGGAAAGCGCCTCCACCCCGGCGAGATCGACTCCGCAGATAAGCCCTGTGACGCGACCGCAGGCAGCGTGGGGACAGGCGCCGGCCGACCAGACGCAGATGGAAATGATATAGCCCTTCTTCGTGCCCATCCAGTCGACGAACTTGCCGGCGAAGAGGCAGGCAATCGCATAAAATATGGAGAAGAAGGACGTTATCGTACCGTAATCGGCGTCAGTCCAGTGGAACTCAGGCTTGATGAATTCCTCATAGGTGAGTGACAGCACCTGACGGTCGAGATAGTTCACTGTCGTGGCGACGAAAAGCAGCGAGCAGAGCCACCAGCGCCAGTTGGTCATAAGTTTTTTCTGGGTCGACATATTGTTGTATTTTTGTATCGGACAAATATAACACTTTTGGAAGCAAATGCAAAAATGACTATATTTGCGTCCCGTTATGAAATACGGCTTCGATAACGAAAAATTCCTCAAAATCCAGTCCGAGCACATCAAGGAGCGTATTGCCACCTTCGGCAACAAGCTCTATATGGAATTCGGCGGTAAACTTTTCGACGACCTCCACGCGTCGCGCGTCCTTCCCGGATATGAACCCGACAGCAAACTGAAGATGCTCTGGCAGCTTCGCGATGATTGCGAGATAATCATCGTGATCAGCGCCACCGACATCGAGAAGAACAAGATACGCAGCGACCTGGGCATCACCTACGATATGGACGTCCTGCGTCTCAGGGACGAATTCACCACACGCGGTTTCCTCGTGAATTCCGTGGTCATCACCCACTACAACGGACAGGCCAGCGCCGACGCATACAAAGCAAGGCTGGAGAGGCTCGGTATCACCACCTATTTTCATCACACCATCGAGGGATATCCTTCAAACGTGGCACTGATAGATTCCGACGAGGGTTTCGGGCGCAATGACTACGTCGTCACGACAAAGCCTCTGGTAGTGGTGACGGCTCCGGGCCCGGGAAGCGGGAAGATGGCCGTATGCCTCAGCCAGATATACCAGGACCAGAAGCGCGGAATCAACGCGGGATATGCGAAATTCGAGACCTTCCCCGTATGGGACCTCCCTCTGAAACATCCCGTCAACATCGCCTACGAAGCGGCCACCGCCGACCTCAACGACGTCAATATGATCGACCCGTTCCACCTCGAAGCCTACGGGAAGACCGCCGTGAACTACAATCGCGACATAGAGATATTCCCCGTACTCAACGCCCTTTTCGAGGGCATCTACGGTGAGAACCCCTACAAATCGCCCACCGATATGGGCGTGAATATGATTTCATCCTGCATCAGCGATGAGGATGTCTGCTGCGACGCTGCGCGTCACGAAATCATCAGACGCTACTACGCCACGCTCTGCAAGTTCGCCGAAGGCCTGTGTCCGGACAGCGAAGTGAGCAAGATAGCGCTGCTGATGCAGCAGGCGAAGATAAGCACGGAGTACAGGCGCAGCACCACGGCCGCACGCGAACGTCAGGAAAGATGCGGAGTACCCGCCGCCGCCATAGAGCTCCCGGACGGCACGATAATCACCTCCGAGACCAGTTCGCTGCTCGGTCCCAGCGCCGCGCTGATCCTCAACGCGACGAAGCACCTCGCCGGCATCCCCCACTCCGTCAAACTCATTCCCCAGAGCATGATCGAGCCCATACAGAACACGAAGGTGAACTATCTCCACGGCCACAACCCCCGTCTCCATACGGACGAAGTCCTGGTCGCGCTGTCGATGCTCAGTCCCGGCGACGAGAACTGCCGCAAGGCTCTCGAGACCCTGCCTCAGTTCAAGGGCTGCCAGGCCCACTCCACCGTGATGCTGAGCGAAGTGGACAAGAATGTCTTCAAGAAACTCGGGGTCGGCCTCACCTGCGACCCGATCAAGAAAAAGCAGTGAAAAGAGGCAGAGCCCTACCCTACCAGTTCTTGTAGGGATTGCTGCAAAGCTGCGAGTTGTAGAAGCGCCGGTCCCCGGTGACCTCCTGCCCCAGCCAGTCCGGCCTGGCGAACTCCTCGTCGGGCGAAGAAAGCTCCACCTCGGCCACTATCAGTCCCTCATTGTCACCATGGAATTCATCCACTTCGAACACGTGGCCGCCGAAGGGTACGATATGCCTTGTCTTGTCCAGTTTGAGCGGACAGAGCGGGAAGAGCGACAGGGCATCCTCCACAGTTATCTCCTTTTCCCATTCGAAACGGCTCAGGCCGCCGTCGGCCGAGGGCCCCTTGATCGTCAGGAAGCCCTTGTCGTCACGCAGCCTCACCCTCACCGTACGGCCGCTGCCGGGGCAGATGTAGCCCTGCGTGATACGGTATGACTTCTCGATCCCCGGACGGAAATCGCCGGAGATGAGGAATTTCCTTTCAATCTCTATCGCCATATGACACTATAATCACTGCAAAGATATTATATTTGTAGTTCAATCGCACGAAAAATGGACAAGAGATACGAAGAATTTGCAAAAGACCTTTCTTTCATAGACCCGTCGAGAATCTACACCGACGAGCTTAGGACCTTCTGCTGGGGGACCGATGCCGGTTTCTACAGGATGATTCCGAAAATCGTGATCCGTTCGTGCGGGGAGGAAGAACTCTCGAAGATACTCTCGCTCGCCTCGAAGCACCGCCTGCCCGTCACCTTCAGGGCGGCCGGCACAGCGCTGTCGGGACAGAGTGTCAGTGATTCCATACTTGTGGTCGCAGGCAAGAACTGGGAAGGATATTCCATCTGCGACGAGGGCCGGCTCATAAAGATGCAGCCCGGACTCGTGGGCGGACGCGTCAACGCGATCCTGGCGAAGTACGGACGCAAGCTCGGCCCCGACCCGGCATCCATCGGCAGCGCGATGATAGGCGGCATAGTGATGAACAATGCCTCCGGAATGAGCTGCGGAGTCCATTCCAACTCGGACAGGACGATGCGCTCCGCAAGGCTGGTGTTCGCGGACGGAACCGTTCTCGACACCGGAGATGAGGGCAGCCGTGCCGGATTCGCGAAGACTCACGGGGCAATGCTGGCAGCCATAGAAAAGCTTCGTGACGATGTCCTTGCGGACACGGAGCTCGTTGCCCGCATACGCCACAAATACTCGATAAAGAACGTCACCGGCCTGAGCCTGCTGCCGCTGATCACATACTCCGACCCCTTCGAGATAATCGCACACAGCGTGGTGGGTTCGGAGGGAACACTCGCCTTCCTGAGCGAAGTGACGATGGAGACCGTGCCCGTAGCGCCGCTGCAGGCCAGCGCGATGATATATTTCCGCGACATCTCCGATGCGGCGCGGGCCGTCGTGGCTATGCGCGCGCTCGACATCACCGCCGCGGAGATGCTCGACAGCCGCTCCCTCGCAGCCGTCCACGACACGACGGGAGAAGGCCTCACCGCCGTCCTGACACAGGTGACAGCCCGGTCGGACAAGGAACTCGATGCGAAGACGGAAGCGGTCCGCAAGGTGCTCGAAGCTTTCGACACCGTCACGGGAGTGAACTTCTCCACCGACAAGAAGGTCTGCGACGAATACTGGGCCATACGTTCCGGAATCTTCCCGATGGTGGGCGGAATGAGGAAGCAGGGCACCACCTGCCTGATCGAGGACATCGCCTTCCATATCGAAGACCTCCCTCAGGCCACTGCAGACCTGTCGGACCTGCTCGACAGGCACGGCTACGACGACTCCTGCATCTATGGCCACGCACTCGACGGCAATTTCCACTTCATCATCAACCAGGCTTTCGACAGCGGTGCGGAAGTCGCGCGCTACGAGGCGATGATAAGGGATGTGGCGAAGATGGTAGTGGAGAAATACGACGGCTCGCTGAAGGCCGAGCACGGAACAGGCCGCAATATGGCTCCGTTCGTCAGCTACGAGTGGGGCGAGAAGGCCTGGAACGTGATGCGCCGCCTCAAGGACATCTTCGACCCCGAAGGCATACTCAATCCCGGCGTCATCTTCAACGACGACCCGGAGTGCTTCATAAAAGGCTTCAAGGCCCTCCCCCTGCTCAAGGCGGGAGAAGGCGCGCCGGAGGAGGCCGTGGAGGCGTTCGAGCGCATCAACAAGTGTATTGAATGCGGATTCTGCGAGGTGAACTGCGTATCCTGCGGACTCACCCTCTCGTCCCGCACCAGGATTGCCGCGATGCGCGAAATCACGCGGCTGCGCGAGGACGGCAGCGATCCCGCAAGGCTGAAGAAGCTGGAGAAGCAGTATGTCTATTACGGAATGGACACTTGCGCCGCCGACGGCCTCTGTTCGACCTCCTGCCCTATGAAGATCAATGTCGCCGACCTGACACACGAGCTGCGCAGGACCGCTCTCGGGACGCTGCCCCGCAAGGGCTGGACCCTGGCCGCGGAGCACTACGGCGGCGTGAAGAGCGCGCTGAGATTCACGCTCGGCTGTGCGCAGACAGGGCGCAAAATACTGGGTGACAAGGCGATGGCCAAGCTCTGTAAAGGCCTGCACGACGGGCTCGGCATTCCTTTGTGGACGCCGGCGTTCCCCGGACCCTATGGCTGCCGCCCCCGGACAAAAGCGGGAGACGGATCTTCTTCAAAGGCCGCCGAGGGCGGTAGCGCGTCAGTCAAGGCTGCTGCCGGCACGACCGCCAAGGTGGTCTATTTTCCCAGCTGCCTCAACCAGACGATGGGTGCTTCGAAGAACGCGCGCTACGGGCGGCCTCTCGTCGAGGAGACGGTGAGCCTGCTGGAGAAGGCGGGCTTCGAGGTGATATTCCCCGACAATATGAAAAAACTGTGCTGCGGAATGATCTGGGAGAGCAAGGGTATGCCGGACGTCGCCGACGCGAAGACGGCGGAGCTGGAGCGCGAGCTGCGGAAGGCCTCGTGCAACGGTGAATACCCCATCCTATGCGACCAGAGCCCCTGCCTCCACAGGATGCGCGCCCACATCAAGGGCCTCCACCTCTATGAGCCCGCAGAGTTCATCTGGACCTTCCTCAGAGACAGGCTGGAGTTCACGCGCCTGCCCCGCACGGTGGCGGTCCACCTGACCTGCACCACACGCCAGCTCGGCCTGGGCGACACCCTCGTGAAGGTCGCCGGGCTGTGCGCGGAGAAGGTCGTCGTGCCCGACGGAGTGGGCTGCTGCGGCTTCGCCGGCGACAAGGGAATGACCAATCCGGAGCTGAACGGATACGCACTGCGCAAGCTCGCCGGCCAGGTCTCCGACATCGAAGTCGGCTACTCCAACTCCCGCACCTGTGAAATCGGCCTCCAGCACAACTCCGGCATCCCGTATGTGTCGATAGTTTATCTGGTTAATGAGTGTACAACTTTTAAGGAATCGATATGAACGTCGCATTTTTGCTCAAGCAATACTTTGAAAACCGGCAGGATGTCAGCATAGACGTCTTTGATGCCCATACGCTCAACAATGTCTATCAGAACGTGCTCAAGACACTGACTTCCCATTTTGAAATCGAGGTCAGCGTACTGCAGGCATTGAGTTATTGTTTCTACGAAATCCTGGACAATGTGCACATCCATTCAGGCCGGCCGATAGGAACGGCCATGACGCATTTTGATTCCGATAAAGATGTCCTGCGCGTCCTGATAGCAGATGATGGAGTCGGGATCAGAGAATCCCTTGCCGGAAATGAGAAGTTCCGCAATGTCGGGGAAGGAGAAGCCTTGCAACTATGTCTCCAGGACTCGGTGACTGATGGGAAAGGTATGGGGTTCGGATTATATGCCACATCCCGGCTGATGAAAGATGTCGGACTTCAATTCATCATCCATTCCGGGAATCACAAGCTTATCAGCAAGAATGGCGAAACCAGAGTGATGGAAAATGGCTTTTGGCAAGGCACCATCGTTTATATGGAGTTGGCGACGTCAAAGGAGATCGACCCAAGCGAAGTGGTGGACCATCGGACAGACGCTGAAACAGAATACAATGAATGTTTCATCGAAACCGACGGACTGGACAGTTTGTGGAATGGTCCCACATCTGATGTAACCTTGGGTTTTTCAAAATATGGCACGGACTTCGGGACCCGGGATATGGGAGCGAAGATACGGGAAGAACTTCTTTCCCTTATCAGGCAGGGCCTTCACGTCGCATTGGATTTTTCCGGAGTAAATGTGGTCTCCAACTCATTTGCAGATGAATGTATCGCAAAACTGTTGCTGGAAATTCCTTTGGACGAAATGAAACGGCTCATCACTTTCCGGGACCTCACGCCGATGGCGGAGCGCAGCATTCTGGTTGCGATTCAGAGAAGATACAAGTGTAGTTCAACTGCGAAATCGGCCTCCAGCACAACTCCGGCATCCCGTATGTGTCGATAGTTTATCTGGTTAATGAGTGTTCGGAGAGGAAGGGCGTTTTGTATTTGAGCAAAAAATAGGTAACTTCGCATTTCGCGCGCGCGGGCGGGGAGCCAGCTGCGCATATTACGAATAATGGCAGAAAAAAGATTAGGGATCAACATCTTCAATCAGTTCCGTATAGGATGGTTCAAGTATTTCTATATGCTTGTTATGGTCATCTATATGGGGCAGATGACGCCTGAAACATCCCGAATGGTCGGAACGCTTTCCGGCAATCCCATTCCTTTCCTTATCCCTATTATCCTGACGCTCTTTCTTGTCACCAAATACCGTATAAGTTGGAAATGCAAACGGCTGTGGGGCTTGTTGGGCATTCTGTTCGCGTGGTCCATTATAGTACTTGCGAAATTCCATTCATTGACGAGTTCAGCCGAATGGTCCTACCTGTTTTTCCTCTTCTATGCCGTCATAATAGCATTCATACACATAAGGGTCTATGGGAAGCAACTCTTCCCGGTCTATGAGCACGTGATGGTGCAGTTGAGCAAACTGTCGCTGGTTCTATGGGTGCTGAACATCCTCTTTTTCAATTATCCCGGCCTGATGAGTTTTTTCCCGGAGACATCAGGAGGGAATGCCGTTGCCTATCTGTATAACTGGCAGACAATCGACAAAATACATTCCGACGGCATCCTTATTACGCTACGCAATTCCGGGTGCGCCTGGGAATCAGGGCGTTATGCAGTAATGCTCACGCTCGCCATATTCTGCAACCTATCCCGGCGCGGAATCTCTTTCAAGAACAATAGTTCGATTTTATGGTTGTTAGCGGCTCTTATCAGCACGCAATCAACAACGGGATACGTAATCACGCTGGTTCTGTTTGCGATGTTCTCCCTTATGAAGTTCTCTGCACGCAATCTCGTTATTTTCGTTATGCTGATTGCTCCTGCTATATATCTGTCATTCTCCCTCGATTTTATGGGAAATAAAATAGAAAGCCAGATGGACATCAACGAAACGTCCCTACAGTCCGGATTCGAATACACTAACCAATATACGGGGACATCCGAATATCTTGGATCCCTGTCAAGATTCGAAGGGATGTATTTCGAATGGCAGAATATCTCTAACGACCACTGGCTCGGTTATGGCAGAAATGGTGAAAATAGTTATTTCCACAATAACATAAGTTCAAATTATATTCTCGCTGGTGGGCTGCTCCAGATTTTCGGCCAGTATGGAGTAATTTTAGGTTTGCTCCTTTATTTCCTGCTATTCTATTCCTCCCACAGAATCGCATCAAAGTCCCAAACCGGTCTAAGAATCGCTCTGTCTGTCGTTATTATCCTGTCATCCGTGTCCTATGTAACCTGGACAATCCCTATCTTTTCCGCCTTCTGGCTTTACGGCCTCTTTGCCGAAGAGCCAAAGAAGAAATATCTAGTAATCCTCAATGACGGTAACGAAACAAAATAGACAGGTCGTAATTCTCTACGCCTCCACTTTCGTCGGTATGATTGTAGGGGTGTTGAGCTCCGTCATCAACACGAGAGCCCTGTCTCCTGATTTGTATGGGGACGTACGCTACGTCCAGAACATAATTAGTTTCGTATCCAGTCTGCTCCTATTCGGATACTTCACGTCAGGAAGCCGTCTTCTGGCCCTATCCACCGACGAGTCTCATAGTCGCAGGATAAGGGGCGTGATGTGCGCTATACTCGGCATTTCGATAGTAATCGTAATGGTGGTGATGACGGCATTGTACTGGACAGGGGCGCATTCGGACAACACAGCAATCACCTCACTGTACCTGATTTCAATACCTTTGTGCGGCAATGTTCTGATGCTAAACTATGTCAACACCGTTGCACAAGGGGACAATCATATCGGCCGCATTGCATTTGCCAGGCTTATGCCAACCACGCTGTACTGTATTGCAGCATATTTCATATACAAGGCAACGCCTGCAAGCCCCAGAATAATGTTGGCTCTTTTCAACGGCATAGCCATCATCGTCCTGGCTGCGGTAATTCTTTCAACAAGACCGGATTTCCATAATCTCAAAGAATCTTTCCGAGAACTCAACGAAGAGAATCGCAAATACGGGTTCAACGTTTATCTGGGCAGCCTCGCGAATGTTGCCACCGGCTATATTGCGGGGATTACGCTCGGCCAATTCTGTGACAACAATGCCAATGTCGGTTTCTACACTTTGGCCATAACCATATCAGGCCCGCTGGCAATGCTCCCAACCATCATAGGAACAACTTACTTCAAGAAATTCGCATCTCAGGAAAGAATAAATCCAAAGGTACTCAAGTGGTCGATAATCCTAACGACGGTAAGTTTTGTTCTATATATAGCGTGCATCAGATTTATTGTCGCCTTCCTGTATGACGACAGTTATTCCCAAGTCAGCACAATCGCATCCTGGCTGGCTATAGGGATGTCCCTTCACGGGCTTGGCGACATGTTCAACCGCTTCCTCGGAGCTCATGGGGAAGGCCAAGAAATCCGCAACGGGGCTTTTCTATGCGGTGGAGTATTGATTGTGGGCAGCATACTTTTAGTGTGGCTCTGGCAGGTCAAGGGCGCCGTCGCGACAAAAATCCTAAGCGACGCAGTATATTTCGCCGCTATGCTTTGGTATTATCTCAAAAGCGTCCCTAAACGATGAGGTTCAGATTGTCAACAATAAGTGATTACAGAACACCCCTGATGGGAATCGCGGCACTGATGATTATCTTGTGCCACTCCGTGCAGTATGGAGTTGTTATGAATGACTTTCTGAGCTCATTATTGATATGGGGAAACAGCGGCGTCGATATTTTCCTGTTTTTGTCAGGATTCGGATGCTTTTACTCCCTATCAGGGAGCGACCATTTACTCAAATGGTACAAGAGAAGATACACTCGAATTTTTGTACCTTACATCATCTTGTATCTATTCTACCTTATTTTTGATCTGGCCGTTATCGGAGACCTTGACTGGAAATCCTGGATTGGTCATTTTCTAACAATTCGTTTCTGGACGCATCATCAAGGCGACTGGTTCATCGCGCTGCTGATTCCTTTATATCTTGTCACGCCGCTCATCTACAAAGCCGTCAACAACAGACACGGCTCTGCTACAAGCTTGATCATCTGCCTGGCAATACTTGTTTTGACTTCTCTCGACATTTCCAATCTTTCCGGAATGGGACACGACATTGCCTATAATACTCAATGGGCCTTTATGCGTACTGTCAGTTTCATTCTCGGAATGATGTCGGCAAGATACGCAAAAATGGACAAAAGCATCAATCCTTTGATTGTCATCCCACTGTTCGCGGCCATCTTCATCGGAATGCATTTCTGTTGCCACTCCGTCTTCAACGGCTGGTGCATAACGGTTCCGGCCGTAATAATTTGCTGTCTCCTATGCCAGTGGTGTACACAGAAACACACTCGGCTATATACAGCGCTATCATTTATGGGAACCATATCGTTGGAATCATATCTGACCAACGTTGGAATAAAAAAAAGGATGCCAATACTTCTATCAAACCTGGATTCAAGCTCCGGAGTTCTATATGGACATTACGTAGAATATCTTTTTGTGATAGCAGTGGGATTGATTTTATCCTGGACAGTTCATAAATCAGCAGCATTTATACTAAAAAGGAGATAACAATGGAACACAAGAAGAAACTGGCAATAATCAACAGCGATTCAATGTACTGCACATATGGGGGCGTAGCTCCCTTTATGCGCAATATGGATCCTTATTTTAGGGAAGTGTTTGACGTGAGTTATTTCCATCTGCCCGAAGGGAAGAATCTCAGCATAATCCCGGGAAGAATTCGTGTAATGTTTCTGCTGCTCAGAAAAAAAAGAGTGTTGAAAAAGGTTGATTTCATTCTCAGCCACGTTCCCGAAGGAAGTTATGTTGTTTCATTTTTCGGAGTACCATATGCACATATATACCACGGAAATGACAACCCGATGACGCTGTCAAGATTCCGCTGCGGGAAATATTTCGCTTTTATTTTCGAACTGTTCTTTAAACGTATTCGGAAAACGGCGGCTATTGAATATACGGTAGGAAGCGTTATTGGTAACCGCAAAAAACTTTTCAATCCGGTTGTTGTTCCGGAAAGTATTGAGCAACCAGCTGAGAGGTGTGGTTTCCTTTTTGCCGGCCGACTTGAAAAGCTGAAGAACGTGGACAGGCTGATTGAAATTTATTCAAAGCTTCCTGAAGAGGTTCGCGCGTCCAATCCATTCTACATCGCCGGATTCGGCACTCAGGAAGACATCCTCAAACAGATAGTACATGAGAAAGGTCTTGAAGAACAAATAATTTTTCTCGGAAATCTCGACAACAAAGAAGTAATCCGAAAGAACTTTGGCGTAAAAGCATTGATAATGGCCTCATCCAAGGAGGGAATGCCTACCGCAATCGCCGAAGCCTTGTCAACAGGGACTCCAGTAATCACGACCAACCCCGGGGATATTTCCTCAGTGATAAAAAACGATTACAATGGCTATATTTTTCCGTTGGATTTCAATGATGATGATTATATCGGATCGATGTCGCTCGTTCTCGCCAATTTCGACAGACTATCGGCAGCAGCGCTTGAATCCTCGAAAGTCTTCAGCAGCGAATTGATTACAAGATCTGTCATCGAAGACATCAATAAGATCATTCTATGAAAGCAATCAGCGACTCGAATATCGTGATATGTGGGATAGTCCGCGACGCAGAGCGTGGGCTAAAGGCCAACATCCCGGTAATCAACAGAATATGCGACACCGCGCTCGATTATAAAGTGATAATTTTCGAAAACAGCAGTGTAGACAAAACAAAAGAGATTCTGACGTCCTGGGCGGAATCAAGGAAAGATAAGGTCTCCGTTCATTGTTCAGACATTGACACCGACCCAGGCATCAATCTTACGCCAACGGTAAATCCGTTTTTCAGTGCCCGCAGAATCAACAAAATGGTCAAACTCCGCAACCAGTATCTTGATTATCTGGCAGAAGCAGGAATGATCTACGATTATCTAATCGTCGTTGATCTGGATGTCGCAAGGATTGATTTCGACGGAATCATCTCTTCGTTCAAAACACGGGAGGATTGGGATGCCATAACCGCTTACGGACATTCCCTTTCGCCAAAGCTCAAGCAAAGATACCACGACACCTACGCCTTAAGGGAACTTGGTGATGACGCACCTCAGACCGAGGAAAAGATTCTTCTCAGAGCGGACTCATTTACCCGAAGGAAAATCGGCAGGAACCCGATTCCAGTAAGGTCGGCCTTTGGTGGTTTAGCAATTTATAGGGCCGGGGTATTGGCCGGAGTTCGTTATTCCTTGATTTACAACAATGATCCCCGGGTGGAAGTTTTGTGCGAACACGAGAGCATTTATAGACAGATGCGCGAAAAAGGTTACGACCGGGTATTCATAAATCCTTCTATGAAAATCAAGTATCAACGGCTCACCTGGAAAATAATCTCAAGGAGCATACGTTTCAGGTTCAAATGATTTCAAGGTACAAGGCGTAATGAAAATATATATAGTTACAAGGGAGCCTTTTCCCAATGGGATGGCAGCCACAAGCCGGATACGATGCTATGCCGGAGCAATCGCGGAAGCGGGAGTAGATTGTGAAATCATCATCTACAGGCGAACTGAGCGAAATGGCAGCAAGCCGATGAATACCGAAGCATCCGGAGAGTGTTACTCCATTTCATATCGGTATATTGGAGGAACACCGCTACGCAGAAACAGCAAGATTGCCAGATTTCTTGATGACAGATTGGAAGAAACCCGCACTCTCTGGTATATTAAAAGCAAAGCAAAAAGAGGCGATATCATATTTGCTTATGCAGGGCTGGACGTTAAATATTGCCTGCGCTTATGCCGTTTTTCGCACAAGTTGAAATTAAAATTCGGTATTGATTTATGCGAACTTCCATATGGATCTATAACCGAGACTCCGGCATCCATCAAAAAAAGACATACTTTTGAGAAGTCCCTGCTGCCAAAAATCGATTTTGTCATTCCCATATCCGATGCGCTCGAAAGATATGCCAGGAAATTCATTTCAACAAAATGTGCGAGTTGCAAGATTCCCATAATGGTTGATTATGCAAAGTATGACATTAAAGACGAATCATCGAAGCCCGCTATTCCATACATCTTTCATTCAGGTGCTCTTACAGAGCAGAAAGACGGCATTCTCGGGATGTTCGAAGCCTTCGGCCGCGCTTCCCAAAAGCTTGATTTGCCTGTTGCTTTTGTCCTCACCGGAAATAAGGCGACTTGCCGTTTCCAAAAAGAAATTGATGATTTAATTGAAAAATTCAATTTGAACGACCGTGTAATATTTACCGGATATCTGGATGCCAGCGAGTTATTACGAAAAATACAAGAAGCATCACTCGTAATTATTAATAAATACGATAACCGGCAGAACAAATATTGTTTCGCCACGAAAATCGGAGAGTATATGGCAGCTGGTAAAGCCTTGATTACCACGCGCACCGGAGAGGCTGTCAACTGGCTTCATGACGGATTTGACTCGATTATCGTTACGCCTGGGGATGTGGAAGAACTTGCAGAAGCAATAATTCGTATTCTGTCAGACAATGAGTTGAGAAACAAACTTGGACAGGGAGCGAAAGAGACTTGCAGGAATTCCTTTGACTATAAAAAATACGGAAAAATTATGGTCTCTATGTTTGAAAAAATATGAGAATAATAGAATACTTCAAGACGCCTCGCCATATTCTTTTCGGCATATTCAGACGTTACGGCTGTTTCATTAAAAATGACAGACGTTACCTCGAGTGGTTCTGGTGTCTGAAATTCGGGAAGAAGTTGGACCTGGACAATCCGAGGACGTACAATGAGAAGCTCCAGTGGTTGAAATTATATGACCGGCGGGAAGAATACACCCGTATGGTTGACAAGATTGATGCGAAGGAATTCGTATCATCCGTCATCGGAGAAAAATATGTGATTCCGACACTGGGAAAATGGAATTCGGTCGAAGAAATTGACTGGGAATCCCTTCCTAAACAGTTTGTCATCAAGGCAACCTGTGACAGCGGCGGCGTAGTTGTCTGCAAGAACAAATCCGAATTGGACATATCCGCCGCCAAGCGTAAACTGTCGTCCAGCTGGGGGAAAAGCTACTTCAAATACAATAGGGAATATCCGTACAGAAACGTTATCCCAAGAATCATAGCTGAAGAATATCTCGAAGATGAAAGCGGCTATGAATTAAAGGATTACAAATTCTTCTGCTTTGACGGAGAGCCGAAATGCCTTTTCGTAGCATCTGACAGAATGAACAAGGGCGAAGAAACGAAGTTCGACTTCTACGACCTAGACTGGAA
>JAKSKA010000019.1 GCA_024401915.1 Bacteroidales bacterium | reverse complement strand
GAATGTCATTTCAAAACAATTTGGTGAGGAAAAAGCCGTTCTGGCTCACCAAATCACTATGCGGAATTATCGATCCAGAAAAGATTTTGTGCGTGGAATCGGCCTTTTGACGCACGGATTTCAAGAATGCCGCCGACAGAAGTACATTCGAGGCCGATTTTGTCCTCGCTGGTAATTGTTCCACGTCGCAAAAGTGCATTCAGGGCCTGTTTCGCTCTTTTAGCGTCAGAATTTCTGCTTTATAAGTGCGCCAAGGCAAGTTTTGCCCTCGCGACGACAGCCAAAGGGTTTTCCCTGGCCAGAAGGCTTTCCTTGGGCCGCACCACCGCCTGGCAGCAACCGGGCCAGGCGGTTACGACACGGCAGCGCTTCGCCGGGCTATGGAGGGCCCGCTCGCGCTGCCGGCCGTTGCGGGAATGAACAGGACACGAATTTGTCTCCGGCCATTGCGGCGCAACGCCAATGAAGGGGATGAAAGAGGTGGAGGAGAAGGAAATAAAGATGAAGAAGGAAAAGGAAACGGAGGCGGTGAAAGATGAGACGCCAACGGGAAAACCGGTTCGAGTCCCGGCTTGAAAGATACATACGGGGGGAATAACAGGCTTTTCGTCCCCCCCGATTCATCCAATTTTCAGTCATTGCGGGGGCAACGACAATTACGGGAGGTGAAGGAGTTTGAAGCCAATATCACCCCGATTTGCGATAATGAGTAAGGATTCTGAGCCGTCGCCGCACGGAGGCTGCGAAATCGTCGGGGCTTCAAGAAAGTTCCTACGTTTTTTGTTCGGGGGATTCGTACAGACGCGAGTCACTCGCGTGTACGAACCGGCGTTTGGCGTAACTTTCAATTATTTTGAGTACCTTCGCCGATATATGAACAACTGGAAACTTCTGCCGCTGGCCATAGCGGTTCTCATAGCGGGGCTTTCGGGTTCCTGCTCGAAGGACAAAGGGAATACGGGCTACAAACGGGCTTTTGAGGGCGACCCCAAGAAGTTCGTCGTTCTTTCCGACATCCATCTGATGCATCCTGACCTGCTTGTCAGTGAAGGTGAGGCCTTCGACAAATACAACAGGGAGGAGTGCAAACTGCTGCGCGAGAGTCCCGAAATATTTGCGGCCGCGCTCGAAAAGGCACAGGCGTACAACCCGGACTTCCTGGTCGTATGCGGCGATATGACCAAGGACGGAGAACTCGTTTCCCACAGATATGTCGCCGGAAAGCTTGAAGAGTTCTCGAAACGCACCGGGGCGAAAATCCTTGTGACCCCCGGAAATCACGATATCGCCAACCCCCGTTCCTTCAGATATGACGGAGACGTATCGACCCCCGAGCCAAGCGTCTCCGAAGCGGATTTCGAGGAGATATACGCCCGGTGCGGATATGATGATGCCGTTGCACGCGGCCCGAAGGAACTTGACTATATGAGCTATCCGGCCGACGGCATCGCCTTCATCGGGCTGGATTCAAATGAAAAGAACACTTCGAAGAAACTGGCGGTACAGGGCGGACTTACGACAGACCAGGTATCCTGGGTGGCCGAAATGGTTGAAAAGGCGCATAAAGACAGGCGCTATGTCATTATGGGAATGCACCACAACCTGCTCGGATTCTATAATAACGCATCATTGATAAGGGGCGACGACATCGCCAACACGAACTACGACGACTACACCAACGGGCAGCTGGTGGCAGACCTCTGCGACGCCGGGATCGACGTGGTGTTCAGCGGTCATTCACATATGAATTCCATCACGTCCGAGAAACACGGCGGACAGGAAATCTTCAGCGTCGTCACGAGTTCCCTGGTCAATCTTCCGCTGGCATATCGCACCGGTGAAATATCGAAAGAAGGACGTATGACGATACAGTCCGGAGACGTCCAGGATCTGACGCCGTCCAGCGGTGTCGATCTCAGGGAAGAAGGCAGGAAATGCTGGCTCGACCTCTCGGAATACTATATGCAGGAAGCCGCAAAGGTGTGTTGGGAAAACGAGACCGCAAATTCCCTCATCACCGGGATGCTTGGGCTGAAAAGCCTTGAGGAGGTGGAGGACGTCATCAGTTCGAGGTTCAAGGTCCCCTTCTACAATTTCACCTGTTTCACAAGCAACGGTAACGAACATCTGTTCGATCCCGACAAGAATTCCGAAGAAGCGAAGGCGGCTGTCGACGGCATCCTGGATTATGTCATTGACGGAATGGCCCGGAAACTGATGGAAAGCAATCCCGGACTGAGTTATGAGCTGGCTGCCGGCGGAGCAAAAGCGTCCATAAGCGTAATCGCTACAATGGTTCTCGGAATGAGCCTGGACGATACCAAGGCGATGATATTTGATTTCCTGGACAGTGCTTATTACAATTACTACGGGACGGACCACACCCCTGTCCCGGATGACGCCCTGACGTTGCAATTGCGGTTCTAGCCATCTCCGGTTATTGTAAAAAAGTGCGGAAATCGCTAAATTCGCAGAGTAAACAATAACCTATATGAACAAAATACTTTACATTTCCGCTGCACTGGGCCTTGTTCTGACGGCCGCGGCCTGCAGCAACGAGATCACAAAGCTCGAATGTGACGGGTACAACCTTGTAATACAAAGCAAGGGCGCCACCCTGGGTTACACTTCCGCCCCGCTCCTCGAAGTCAAAGGCTACGTCTTCAAGGACCTCAACAGGAACGGTGAACTTGATGTCTACGAAGACTGGCGCCAGAGCGTGGAGAAGCGCGCCGCCGACCTCGCATCCCGCCTCACCCCCGAGCAGATCTGCGGACTGATGCTTTATTCTTCCGCCCTGGACGTTAAGACACCCGAACTCGGACAGAAGGAAATCGCTCTTCTCGGCACCGACAACATACGCCATATGCTCGTCAGAAGCGTGGCAACGCCGGAGACAGGAGCACGCTGGTCAAATGCCGTCCAGGCATACTGCGAGAACGCCCCGCTCGGAATTCCTTCCAACAACTCCACCGACCCGCGCCACTACACCAACGGCACGGCGAACGTGAACAACTACAAGCCGGAGCACGACGGAGAATATGACCCTACCGGTGTCAACGACATTTCGAAATGGCCCCGCGAGATGGGTTTGGGAGCGACATTCGACCTTGACGTCATCCGCCGCCACGGCGAAGTAGCGTCCGCTGAATACCGTGCCCTCGGCATCACCACAGCGCTCTCACCCCAGGCTGACCTGGCCTCGGAACCCCGCTGGAGGCGTTTCTACGGCACTTTCTCCGAAGACCCCATACTCCTTCGCGATATCGTTATGACCTATTGCGACGCATTCCAGACCACCACCGGAAGCAAGACGGGATGGGGAGCGGAGTCCGTCAACTGTATGGTCAAGCACTGGCCGGGCGGAGGCACCGGAGAAGGCGGACGTGACGCCCATTTCGGAATCGGCAAATACGGAGTTTATCCCGGCGGCAACTTCGAAGGCAACACCCTTCCCTTTGTCGACGGCGCATTCAAGCTTCCCGGAAAGACCAGGATGGCTTCTGCCGTAATGCCTTATTATACAATCTCATACGGACAGGACCCCGAGGGTGAGAACGTGGGGAACGGATTCAGCAAATACATAATCCAGAACCTCCTCCGCGACAAGAACGACTATCAGGGTGTCGTTTGCACGGACTGGGGCATCGTAAGGAACAACCAGGTTCCCTGGGCTCGCATCAGCGGCAATACCGGAACGCCCTGGGGTATGGAGAACGCCACCCCCGCGGAAAGGCGTCTTAAATGCTTCGAAGCCGGCGTGGACCAGCTCGGCGGCGCCAAGGACAGCGACATCAGCATTGAGGCTTTCCGCCTCTGGGCGGAGAAATACGGCGAGGAGAGCGCACGCGAGCGTATGGAACTGTCGGCACGCAGGCTGCTCGTCAATATCTTCAACGTCGGTGTGTTCGAGAACCCTTACGTGGATCCTCAGAAGGCAGCCGAGACCGTAGGATGCAAGGAATACGTCGCCGCCGGCTATGACGCACAGCTCAAGTCCGTGGTGATGCTCAAAAACGCCTCCGAGGCACTTCCCAAGCAGGGACGCCTGAAGGTTTACGAACCTCTGCGCCACGTTCCGGCAGGACTCACCCACTGGATGAAACCCACTGCGGAATATGACGAATATCCCATTTCAAAGGAGGTCCTCGAGCGTTATTATGACGTCGTCGATACTCCGGAAGAAGCGGATTTCGCCATCGTCTACATCAAGAGTCCCGTTGGTCACTGGGGATATATCCAGAACGAAGACCTCGCCAAAGAAGGCCATTACAACCCCATCAGCCTTCAGTGGGGTCCTTATACGGCAACGACCGCCCGCGAAAAGAGCGTTGCCGGTGGCGACCCTCAGGAGGCTTCCGACAACCGCAGCTACCGCGGATACTCCGAGACCTCATCCAACGAGAGCGATATGTATCTTGTTCAGGACACGAAGAAAGCAATGGGTGACAAGCCCGTCGTGGTCTATGTCGCCACGGAGCGCCCGTTCGTGCCCGCAGAGATCGAGCCCTGGTGCGATGCGCTCCTCATCGGCTTCGGCGTGAGCAACAATGCCATTCTCGACATCATCAGCGGCGCGTTCGAGCCCTACGGCCTGCTGCCCTGCCAGATGCCCAAGAATATGGAGACCGTCGAGGCGCAGTGCGAGGACGTACCCCACGATATGGAGTGCTACACCGACGCTGCAGGCAACACGTACGACTTCGCATACGGCCTGAACTGGAGCGGCGTGATCAATGACGCCCGCACCCTGAAATACAAGGTAAAAAAGTAAAGCCTATCTTCCTGCGACGAGGCCGCCATCGATGAGATAGTGGCCTCCCGTACAGAAGCCGGACTCGTCCGAAGCGAGGAAGCTGACCATCGCGGCGACTTCCTCCGGACGGCCGACGGATCCTCTCGCAAAAAGGCCGTTCTCCTCTTTCCAGCAGTCTTCGACACTGCAGCCGTGGGCTTCGGAGTATCTCTCGAAGACCCCGTCGACCAACGGGGTCGCAATGGTCCCGGGGCATACCGCATTCACGCGGATATTGTATTTTCCCAAATCTATCGACAGGCTGCGCACTATCTGTCCGGTGGCGCCCTTGGTCATCCCATAGGCGAAACTATGGGCCTTGCCGATGAACCACTGGTCCGAAGAATTGATGACGATGGTGCCGCCGCCAGCCTTTATCAGCTGTGGGACGGCTTCGCGGAGGGTGTTGACCGTGCCATAGATATTTGTACGGACCATAAGGTCGAGCTCCTCGTCGCTGATGTCGAGAATGGTGTTTGAACGATGGATCCCGGCATTGGCAAACACGCTGTCCAGCCCTCCGAAACGCGCCACCACCGCTTCGACGGCGCGGTGTATGTCCTCCTTCGACCGTGTGTCACCCTCGACGAAAAGCAGCCTTTCCCCACCTGCGCACCCGCCATTGCCAACTTCCAGGCCGGAGACTTCGTCCTCTCCAGCGTGGTCTCCTCCCAGTTCCTCAAGCAGGGCCAGGGCCGCCTGACGGTTGATATCCATAAAGCCCACATTCCAGCCGTCCGAAAAGAAACGGCGGACGCAGGCGGCTCCGATGCCGGTCGAACCGCCGGTGATGAAAATGGTTTTCATAGGGCTAGCAGAGGCGGCGTATTGCGGTCTCGCGATCACCTTCCAGGAGATCGACGACCGGCACTTCAAGCATAGTATAGCAGCCGGGAGCCTGACGCATCGCCGCGCGGGCAGCGCACACCAGGACCTGTCCGGTCAGAGCGGGATTGTTGATCCTCATATTGAACTCCAGCATCTGGTTGTGGGTGGAGCCTGACACGCCCTTGCGCACCATATTCACACCGTGACCGACGTCATTGAGGGCGTCGATGCTCTCCACAGCCTCAACGTGTGTCTCATCCGAAGCGAAATAGGGGTCGGTCTTTATCGCTGCTTCGACTGCGGCGAAATCAGCACCTTCCTCGAGCTCGACATAGACCATACGGCGGTGGATTCCCGTCCCGAGCGGAATGGTCACGCTGAGCGCATCCCTCACACCGGCAACGGACCTGGCGACCACGCTGTGGCCCATAGAGCGTCCGGGACCGAAATTGGTATAGGTCACGCCCTTGGGCGCAATGGCCTGCATAAGCGCGCGCACGACCGAATCGCTGCCCGGATCCCAGCCCGCGGAAATGATGCCGACCGCGCCGCCGGCCTTCGCTATCGGGTCGAGAGCCGCACGCAGCTCGCAGATTCCGGCGTGGATGTCAAAGCTATCCACGGTGCTGATGCCCATCGCCAGATACTTCTCCGCATTCTCGCGCACCTTGCGGGACGGAGTGGCCAGGATCGCCACATCCACCTTCCCGAGCTCGCGTATGTCACCGACCACCCTGATGTCACGGGGCAGTCCCGGCGCCGGTGCGGAAGGGTCGCGTCTGACTATGCCGGCGCACTCCATATCGGGTGCCGCCAGCAAGGCTTCAAGAGCATAACGGCCAATGTTGCCGTAACCTACTATTGCTACTTTTATCATATTCCAAGTATGGTTTTCATAAGTTCGCGCGTCTGCTCCGTCGCGCTTACGAGGGGCAGGCGCATTTCATCGCTGCACAGGCCCAGAAGCGACAGTGCAGCCTTTGCTGGTATAGGATTCGGCTCCACGAAGCAGGCCCTGTAGAGGGGCTGCAGCGCAGCGTCGAGCTCATCCGCCGCGGGATCTGAGGCAGCAGCGGCCTTCACGAGGGCGCACAGCTTGTCGGGGACTATGTCGGAAGCCACCGAGATGGTCCCGGCGGCACCTTTCTTCATCATCTGCAGGGTCAGGTCGTCATCACCGCTGAGAACTGCGAAATCCGCAGGAGCGGCGGCGAGGATGGCCTCTACCTGCTCCATCTTCCCTGATGCCTCCTTGATGCCGATGACGTTGGGGCAGTCACGGGCGATGCGCAGGACGGTGTCCGGAAGCATATTCGCTCCGGTGCGGCCGGGAACGTTATAGATGACGACAGGCTTCTCTGTGGCCGCGGCCACAGCCTTGAAATAGCGGTACTGGCCCTCCTGGTTGGGCTTGTTATAAAAAGGCACGACCACCAGCCAGCCGGAAACGGCAGGGCCGTCGAGAAGCGCCATATTCTCCAGCGTGGCCGGGACCGAATTGGAGCCGCAGCCGACCAGGAGCGGCAATCCCGCAGGAGCGGAGTGCTTGTAGGTCAGGGCCAGCAGGCGCACCTTCTCTTCGGCCGAAAGGGTCGGGGTCTCACCTGTCGTGGCAAGCGGAACGAGAAAGTCCACACCAGCCGCCACCTGCCTGTCAAGCAGCCGTTCATAAGAGTCGTAATCGACCGCCCCGTCCCGGAAAGGGGTCACCAGAGCGGTACCTGTACCCTTGAAGATCATTTCAGTATCAGTTCTTTGAATGTATGCACGCCCTTCAGTCCCTCTGTCAGTTCAGCGGCCACGACCGCGCCTTCGGCAAAGCCCTGACGGGAGAAGGCCTCGTGGGAAATCTTTATCTTGTCGGTTTCGGACTTGAGCTTCACGACGTGGGTGCCGGGCACCTCGCCTATGCGCAGGGACGTGATGTCCGGGGTCACTCCGAGCTTGTCGCCTATGAGGCGGGCCATCTCCTTGGCGGTCCCGCTGGGAGCGTCGAGCTTGGCGGCGTGATGGGTTTCCTCGATATGGGGAACATATCCGTTGCCCTTGAGTATCTGGCAGACCTTCTCGAGAGCGGCATAGACGGCATTCACGCCGATGGAGAAATTGGACGAATATATCATCGGGGTGCCCTTCATATAGAAATACCCTATCACTTCGCCGAGGATGTCGTCCCAGCCGGTGGTGCCGATGACGACGGCCTTGAAGTTCTCAGCAAGGAACTTGTAATTCTCCCTGAGCGCCGCAGGGGTCGTGAAATCGATGCACACACACTCCTTCGCGAGGGCGGGATCCACAGAACAGACATCCTCGCTGGCAAGTACAAGTTCGTGACCACGCCTGATGATGACGTCCTCAATCATATGGCCCATCTTGCCATAACCGCTGATAATGATTTTCATATCCTTAACGTTTTAATATGTCATTCAATACTCCCGAAGCCGCCTCCCGTGCGCCTTCGCCGGCACCCCTGATGACCAGAGGAGCCGAATTCTCGCTCCTGATCACGGTCACGTTCTCCGTGCCGCTGATCCAGTAGAACGGACTGTCCACGCCCACCGGCTGCATACTGATGCCGGCCTTGAACCCGCAACGGGCGGAGGGGTCGCGGCGCAGGAACGCTACGAAACGCTGCCTGCGTCCCATCATATCCAGTTCCGCCTCCCTCTTCACGAATTCCGGCTCGGCGTCCTCGAGCCTTTCGTAGAACTCGTCCAGCCCGCATTCGAAATACTCTTTCCCGAGAACGGGAACTATCTCCACGTCCTCCTCTTCAAGCGGCATTCCGGCCTCACGGGCGATGATGAGCAGCTTCCTCAACGCATCACGGCCGCCGAGGTCGGTGCGCGGGTCCCGCTCCGTCAGTCCCGAATCCTGGGCGCGGCGAAGCAGGGTGGCAAGGCTCTCCGAGCCGTCGTAGGAAGTGAGGATATTGTTCATAGTGCAGGAAAGCACCGCCTCTATGGAGAGGATCGCGTCGCTGCAGTTGGCGCTTCCGGCCACACTCTCGAGTATAGGCAGCGCCGTTCCGACCGTCGTATCGTAGCGGAAGGTGCAGCCGTTCTCGGCGGCCGAGACCTTCATCGCCGCATATTTGACATACGGTACCGCGATGCTGCGGCGGTTGGACGTGACTATGTTGACGCCCTTGTCGAAAAGGGCCGTGTAATTCTCAAAAAGGTCCAGGCTGTCCGTGCAGTCCACAAAAACGCTGTGGCGCGGCGCTGCAGCGAGGATTTCAGTGATAAATGCCCCATCCGCTGTGCATCGGCCCTCCTCGTCCAGACGCTTCCCGACGAGAGCGGGTTCCGTGCCCCTGAGGTCCACGAAAAAGCGGCGGCTGTCCGAGACGCCGGAAATCCTTATCCTGCGGCCGCTGGAACGAGCTATCCTCTCTCCGTTTGCGGAAATGAGTTCCACAAGGGAGCGCGCTACCGAGCCCCAGCCAGCGATGAAGATGTCCGTGACGGCAGGCGTCCTGTCCTCAAAGAACTCCCTGTGGATTGCGGCAACGGCATTGTCCGCCACGTTGAGCCTCACAGGGACATAGCAGATGTCGGAACTTGTCTCCACCGTCCCGAGCGCCTTTATTCCCGAGTCCTCGAGAGCACACAGGATGCGGTGGGCAGTGGTCGGAAGCCCTTCGGTTTTCTCGCCCACAAGCACGACACGCGCCGTTCCGTCACCCATATCCTCGCTCGTGACACCCTTCCATACGGGCACTTCGCTGACGGCGGAGCTGATGACAGTGCCGGGATTGGCCGGGTCGAAGGTGTTGCGTATGCTGAATGCAATGCCGGCCTTCATAGCGGGAACGACCGTCGGTGCATAAAGGACCTTGGCACCGTGGGCGGCAAGCTCCATCGCCGCGGAATAGGAGAGCGTGGTGATGGTGCGCGCACGGGACACGACCTTGGGGTTGGCCGTCATCATTCCCGGGACGTCGGTCCATATCTCAAGGGCATCGGCCTTTGCGGCGGCAGCGAAGATTGCGGCGCTGTAGTCGGACCCGCCACGGCCGAGAGTCGTCGGAAGGCCCATTTCGTCCCGTGCCACGAAGCCGGGAGCCACGAATATCCTTGCACTCTCGCTGAGAGCCGCGGCTATATTGCTGTAAGTCAGCGTCTCGTCCAGTTCCCCACCTTTCTTCCTGACCAGGTTGCGCGAGTCGAGCCAGAGGCTCTCCCAGCCCTCGCCCGAGAGCTTTGCAGCGATGATCGTTGTGGAAAACAGCTCGCCGAAAGTCTGGAAACGGCGGCTCAGCGCATCATTGATCGCCCCCTGGGCGAACACGTTCTCCCCAAGGGACTGGAGTTCGGAAAAGAGCTCTTCGACCTTCTTCCTGACGGCCTCGGCCTCCTCCCCGGAAAACAGTCTCCGTATAATTGCAAAATGCTTTTCAAGCAGTTCGACGGCGACTTTCTTCCAGAGGATGTCACGCGCAGCGCAGAGCTCTCCGATACGGATAAGCGTATCCGTACAGCCCTTGATCGCGGAGCTGATGACCACTGTGGTCCCGGCTCTGGCGGACGTCTCGATTATGTCGAGGGAGCGGGAAATCGCCGTTGCGTCAGCGACCGAACTCCCGCCGAACTTCAATACTTTCATTTGCGGGTAATATTGGCTCCGAGTGCATTGAGACGGCTCTCTATGTCTTCGTAGCCACGGTCTATCTGTTCAATGTTGTCTATCGTCGAAGTGCCCTTCGCGCTCATCGCGGCAAGCAGCATAGCGATGCCGGCGCGTATGTCGGGAGACGTCATCCTTCCGGCTTTCAGCTCGTGATGGTGGTCGTGGCCGATGACGACGGCGCGGTGGGGGTCGCAGAGGATAATCTGTGCACCCATATCTATCAGCTTGTCCACGAAGAAGAGCCTGCTTTCGAACATCTTCTGATGGATGAGCACGCTGCCCTTGCACTGGGTGGCGACCACGAGCAGGACGGAGAGGAGGTCAGGTGTCAGGCCCGGCCAGGGTGCGTCCGCTATCGTCATTATGGAACCGTCGATGAACGATTCGATTTCATAGCTCTCCTGGGCGGGGATATAGATATCGTCACCTTTCTGCTCGAGATGCACGCCAAGGCGCCTGAACGCCTCGGGGATGATGCCCAGGTTGCGGTTGGACACGTTCTTGATCGTCAGTTCGCTGCGCGTGATGGCGGCCATTCCGATGAACGAGCCGACCTCGATCATATCCGGCAGGATGGTGTGGTCCGTGCCGTGAAGCGAGCAGACGCCGTGGATGGTCAGGAGGTTGGACCCTATGCCGTCGATGCGTGCGCCCATATTCACAAGCATAGAACAAAGCTGCTGGATATAGGGCTCGCAGGCGGCGTTGTAGATGGTGGTGGCCCCGTCGGCAAGGCAGGCTGCCATTATGATGTTGGCCGTACCAGTCACGGACGCCTCGTCAAGCAGCATAAAGCGGCCTGTGAGGCCACCGAGAGCCCTGAGGTGGTATGCTTTCTTTTCACTGTCGTACTCGCAGTCGGCGCCGAGGTTCACGAAGCCCTCGATGTGGGTATCGACCCTGCGGCGGCCTATCTTGTCTCCTCCCGGCTTCGGGAAGAAAGCCTCTCCGAACCTGGTGAGCAGAGGACCGGCTATCATCACGGAACCTCTCAGGGAGGCGCAGCGTTTCACGAAATCGTCGCTTCCGATGAACTCGCGGTTGATCTCCGCGGCGCAGAAGCTGTAGTCGCCCTTTGCGTGGCGCACCACTCCGACGCCCATATTCTCGAGCAGCGAGATGAGATTGCAGACGTCAAGTATCTCGGGGAGATTCTTGACACGGACGGTATCGGCTGTCAGCAGGACGGCGCTCAGAATCTGGAGCGCTTCGTTTTTCGCACCCTGTGGCGTAATGGTGCCGCTGAGCTTGCGGCCTCCTTCTATCACAAATGAACTCATAATCTACAAATATAGTCATTATAAAAAAATAACTTGGTAATCTTTATGCATCTTGTTCCGTCTTTTGAATGCGTCATTCGGTCGCGTAGCCCGCTACGCTCCTTCATTCCGCATCCAAAATCCTAGAACAATCTTGCACAAATCTTTACCAACTTATTTTTTTACCATTCCATAACGTTTTTGGGCTGCTTCTCAAATATGCTCCACTTCCGGGTGGAGTTCGATACCGAAGGTGCTGCGGACACCGTCGATTATGCGTTTTTCCAGCCCTATGATGTCTTCCGGGGAAGCCTCCCCGCTGGCATTCACGATGACAAGAGGCTGGTTGCGGTAAACTGCCGCGCCACCGTTCTCCGCCCCCTTGAAGCCGCAACGGTCTATGAGCCAGGCGGCAGGCACCTTGACGCTCCCGTCTGGAAGGTCGAAATGGGGCGGCTGCACCTCGGGTCCGAGCGTCTTCGCCACCTTCGTGAGAAATGCGGAGTACTGCTCCCTGCCGATGACGGGATTCTTGAAGAACGAGCCAGCAGAGCCCGTCTCGGCCGGGTCCGGGAGCTTGATGCGGCGGATGCCGATTATGGCATCACGCACCTGGGACGGCGTGAGCTTAGCGGCGTTATCCGTGCCCGGGACGGGGAGCCCGGCAGCCTCCAGAGCCTCCCTGACGCCCTTGTACTCCGTCTTCGGGGAGTAGTTGCGGTCGAGTCTGAACAGCACGGAGGTGACGATATAGCGTCCGTCCGCGTGCTTGAAGAAGGAGTCGCGGTAGCCATAGTGGCACTCGGCCTGCTTGAAGCTGCACTTCTCGTGCTTCACGGTGTCATAGCAGACCACGCCGGCGATGACGTCCCCCACCTCGGCACCGTAGGCCCCGATGTTCTGGACAGCGGAAGCGCCCACCTCTCCCGGGATCAGCGAAAGGTTCTCCACGCCCCAGAGGCCGTCCGCACAGGCTTTCGCGACGAAGTCGTCGAAGACCACACCGGCTCCGACGGCAACGGGGACCTTGTCCGCGCCGACGTCGAAGTACTTGATATACCTTATTCTGGAATGGAGTATGGTCCCGGGGAAATCCTTCTCGAAAAGGAGATTGCTTCCGGCACCTATGTGCTTTACGGGCCGGGGAAGCTCGTCCCAGGGGATGGACTTCAGCTCGGCTTCGCTGTCGTATTCTATGTATCTGGCGCATCTTACCTTCATACGGAAGGTGTTGAGGGCCGAAAGGTCGAAATTTTCTTCTACTCTCATATATTCACAAATATGGTAAAAAATTCTAACTTTACGGAGAAATAACATCGCTATTATGAAAAAGAAGATTGCAGTTCTTACGGGCGCAGGAGTAAGCGCGGAAAGCGGTCTGGGGACCTACCGCGACAATGGTGGCCTCTGGGACAATTACGACCCGATGGAAGTGGCCTCGATAGAGGGATGGAGAAGGGACAGGAAGAAGGTCCTGGACTTCTACAACATGCAGCGGGCCAAGCTGAAGGATACCCGGCCCAATGCGGCCCACCTGGCCATTGCCGGGCTCGAGAAGGATTACGACATCACCGTCATCACCCAGAACGTGGACAATCTTCACGAGCGCGCCGGGTCCACGCGCGTCATCCACCTCCACGGCGAGGCCACCAAGGTGCGCCCGGAAACAGGCGTCTATGACGAGTGCTTCTCCGAGAAGGAGGTCTTCGACATAGGATATGACGAGGTCAACCTGGGCGACAAGGCTCCCAACGGTAGCCAGCTCAGGCCCCATATCGTCTTTTTCGGGGAATCGGTCCCCAAGCTGGAAGCGGCGATAGACGTGGTCAGCCAGGCGGACATAATCCTCATCGTGGGCACCTCGATGCAGGCTCATCCCGCCGCGAGCCTGTCCCGCTACGCACGCTCCTCTTCAACGATCTCTATCCCCGACCCAGCGGAAGTCCCCATATCC
>JAKSKA010000189.1 GCA_024401915.1 Bacteroidales bacterium | reverse complement strand
GCACATCGAAGGACTTTCGCTTACGACCACGGGATTGATCATCACCCTCCTGAAGCCCTTGAGGTACTGCATATCCCCGTCCACTTCACCCGCGTCCACGATCAGGGCGCGGCGGCTCACCCCGATCTGCGGGGCTGCCAGTCCGACGCCGTCGGACTTCGCAAGCGTATCCGACAGGTCTGCGATGAGTGAGGCTATTTCCTCTTTCTTGTCGAGGTCGAGAGGCTCGGCCACCTTCCTGAGGACTTCCGAGCCATAAAGATAAATCGGCTGTATCATATCTTACAAAGATAACCAGAATCGGAATAAAACACGTACTTTTTAGCAAATCTTTGGAGATTTATGCATATCTTGTAAAAAATTGCAATACGCTTGATATACCAATGAACCACGGACTCATCCGCACCACATACGCCGCTATTCTGCTTTGTATTGCCGCAGCCTGCACAAGGGCCCCTTATGAATTCGAGGCCCTGTACGAAGGGCTTCCCTTCGCGATGGAACGCGTCGAGCGCCCTCAGATCAGCGGATTCAGGACCTGTCTGACGGATTTCGGCGCCGTCGGGGACGGGTTCACCCTCAACACCGGAGCATTCGAAGCGGCACTCGGACAGCTCGAAAGCCGCGGAGGCGGCCACCTCGACGTCCCGGAAGGGATATGGCTCACCGGCCCGATCTCCCTCCGCAGCGGCATCGACCTCCACCTCGAGAAGGGTGCGCTCATCGTCTTCAGCGACGACCCGTCACTTTACGCAATCAAGGACCTCAATTTCGAAGGTCTTGACACGAGGCGCTGCCAGCCGCTGATTGGAGCCGACGGATGCCACGACATCTCCATCACCGGCGAAGGCATCATAGAAGGCTCGGGAGACTCCTGGAGGATGCTGAACAGATACAAGGTCAGCTCCGTGATGTGGGAAAAGGCAGTGGAGAACGGCGGAGTCCTTTCCGACGACGGGGAAAGGCTCTTCCCGGACCAGGGCTACAAAGACGCCTACAACGCCCCGAGGGATTTCAACGTGTCCCTGGCCGGCTTCGACGAAGAGCACATCAAACGCTTCCTGCGCCCTGTGATGATAGGGTTCCGGGGCTGCGAGAACGTGCTCCTGGAAGGCTGCAGCTTCCGCAATTCGCCATCCTGGAACATCCACCCGGTATTCTGCCGCAACGTCATCGTGAAAGACATCTTCGTGAAATCCCCCGACTATGCCCAGAACGGAGACGGGATAGACATCGACGCCTGCGAGAACACCATCGTCACCGGCTCGTCCTTCGACGTGGGCGATGATGCGGTCTGCGTGAAGTCAGGCAAGGACGAAGACGGGCGGCGCCACGGTATCCCGACGAAAAACCTCATCATACACGGCTGTACGGTATATCATTCCCACGGCGGGTTCGTGATCGGCTCCGAAATGAGCGGAGGCGTCAGCAACGTGAAGCTGAGCAACTGCACATATCTGGGCACAGAAACCGGGCTGCGCTTCAAAAGTTGCCGCGGACGCGGAGGTGTCGTGGAGAACATCTGGATCAGCGG
>JAKSKA010000188.1 GCA_024401915.1 Bacteroidales bacterium | reverse complement strand
GCTCGGGCGTCCGCGGCCTTGGCGGCAACGTAAGAGGGGGGACCCGTCAGGGTGGGGTCGGCGCAGTCGACGTCGCCAGAGTGGAGCCGGGCATCAGCAGCGGCACCTCCGCGCGGACGCCGCGCCTTCTCGTGGCCCCCGAGACCTTTACGGGAGACGTGATCCTCAATTATATGGAAAGCAGCCCCACGATACGCTCCTTCAGGGAATTCCTGAAGTCGGCCGATGGGTGCAGCCTCCTTTTCGGAGCCAGCACATATGATATTTATGAGCGTCGCAGCGCCCCTTCGATCCTCGCCCGTCCCTATGGACCCGCCGCCTGGATCGAGAGCCACAACAGCGCGCTGATGATGAAGGATGCCGATTCGCCCGTTGAAGTCTATCACAAGAGCCGTCTTGTCGTCGGGACCGAACTCACCCCTTATCCGAAGGTCTTCGTGCCCATCGAGAACGCCATCGCGAAGATGGTGGGGCAGAGCGGGCTGATGGGCCACTGCATTGGCCAGAATGAGGCGTCCGTGCTCCATCTTTCCGATTCGCTTGCAATCGGCTGCGCTGTCTGCTATGAGTCGGTCTATGGCGAATATTGCGCCGAGTACGTCAGGAAAGGTGCGCGTGCGCTTGCCGTGATCACCAATGACGCGTGGTGGGGGAACACTCCCGGATACCGTCAGCATTGCAGCTATTCGGCCCTGCGCGCCATCGAGCTGCGCCGCGACATAGCGCGCAGTGCCATTACAGGAATCTCGGCAGTCATCGACCAGCGCGGCGATTTCGTTTCGAAGACGCCCTGGTGGACACGCTGCACGCTGGAGGGCCGGCTGAACCTGAACTCCGAGGAGACTTTCTTCGTGCGCCACGGAGATTTCGTCGGACGCCTGTCCACCTTCGTGTTCCTGCTGCTTGCAGCTCTACTTTTAGTGAAATTACTTATCAAACACAAAAATCAATAATCAAATGAAAAAGTTTATCCTTATCGCGGCTGCGGCCGTTTCGATGTTCGCATCGGTAAATCTCGGAGCCTGGGGCAAGCGTACCCACGCAGCCATTGCAATCATTGCAGAGAACCATATGACTCCTGAGGCACAGGCCAAGGTCCGCGAGCTTCTCGGTGGTTACCATATGGTCACCTTCGCTTCCTATCTCGACGAGTACCGCAAGAAGATGATGCCTCTGCAGCACGTCCAGAAGGTCGATCTCGACTTCAATTCCGTCAACGAGCTCTATAACTCCAAGGGGGAGAAGAATGGCGTCATCCACATCCAGGACTGCATCAACGACCTCAAACATTACAAGGACCTTGACGATTCCACCCGCCGCGTGGACCTCTACTGCATTATCCACCTCATCGGCGATATGCACTGTCCTTCGCACATCAGCTACAAGGACGGCCGCCAGAAATTCTGCGGAAAACTCATCTACAAGGGCAAGGAGACCAACTTCCACCACATCTGGGACGGAACCGTGCTTGATGCCAAGTTCGCCGGCGGTCCTCTCGACCTCGCCTATATATGCGACACCGCCTCACCCGAGGAGATAGCTGAAATCCAGAAGGGTGACGTTCGTGACTGGGAGCACGATTGTGCAGAA
>JAKSKA010000187.1 GCA_024401915.1 Bacteroidales bacterium | reverse complement strand
GGAGTGCTCGAATGAGTTCGGAGCCTACACCCTTGCCTACCAGCTTTACAAGTATCTGAAATTCTACGGGATAGAGGCCTCCGGCTATGGCGACGTCTCCCCGCAGGGCCTTGTCCGGACCGACCTGTTCTTCTCGGACCTCGGAAAGGCTGCGGCGGATACCTGCTCCCTCCACACCATCGGGAGCACGTATTCCTATTCGCTGTCCTCGATAGTGGACGATACCAACCGTTTCAGCAACAACTTCTTCGCAGAGGCGCTCCTCCGTATGACAGGGAAGTTCGCCACAGGCTCTTCCAGCCGCGATTCCGCACTTGTGGCCGAAAAGCGCGCGCTCAAGGCTATGGGGCTGGAGACCAGGGGCTGCTGCACCCTGCGCGATGGAAGCGGACTGAGCCGCAAGGATTACGTGAGCCCGGATTTCTTCGTGAAGTTCCTTTGCGCGATGGCGCAGACGCCGGTCTATCCGGCCTATCTCAATTCCCTGCCGTATCCCGGCTCGAAGAGTACGCTCAAGCAGAGACTGCCCAAGTCGCCGGAGCAGCTGCGTGAGCGCATAAGGATAAAGAGCGGCTCTATGAACGGCACGCGCTGTTACGGCGGCTACGTGCTCCCATCCGGAAAGGACGAGCGCGAAACGATTGTTTTCTCGCTTATGACCAATGATTCCGCAGCCCCGGCTTCGAAGGCGGCGGACGAACTCGACAAAATACTCGCGGCGCTTGCCGCACAGAACTGATATGGAAAAGAACTACATCGCTATCGATCTCGGGGCTACAAGCGGCAGGGTCGCACTTGCCACAGCCGGAGACGCCATTGAACTCAAGACGCTTCACAGGTTTCCCACTCCTCTTGTCGAGAAGGATGGAAAATTCTTCTGGGATATCTTCAAGATCAGGGACGAGATAGTCACCGGCCTCGGGAAAGCGGCCGGAATGAAGATAGAGTCCATAGGCATCGACACCTGGGGCGTCGATTTCTGCGGTGTGCGCGCCGACGGCTCCATTATGATGCCCCGCTCCTACCGTGACCCGTACACGAGCGATGCCGTCCTCGACAGCTTCTTTTCCAGGATGTCCCGTTCGGAACTCTATTCCCGCACCGGCATCCAGATAATGAATTTCAACAGCGTCTTCCAGCTCTACGCCCAAAGTCTCGAAGGCAGCCTGGAAGGTGCTGAAAAGATACTTTTCATCCCTGACGCCCTTAGCTATATGCTGACGGGGAAGATGGTGTGCGAATACTCCATCCTGAGCACGAGCGCGCTTATGGACCCGCGCAGCAAGCGCATCGATCCCGCCATACTCGCAGTCTGCGGACTCGTCCCGGAGCAGTTCCCCGACATCGTGATGCCGGGCACGGAAGTGGGCGTGCTCACCGATGAGATTGCCGCCGCCACCGGCCTCGGAAAGGTCAGGGTCGTCGCTGTAGCCGGTCACGACACCGCATCCGCTGTCGCCGCCGTCCCTGCTTCGGATTCGCATTTCGCCTACCTGAGCAGCGGCACCTGGAGCCTTATGGGCATAGAGACGGAGGAGCCGGTCATCAACGGCAGGATGTATGAGATGAACTTCACCAACGAGGGCGGAGTG
>JAKSKA010000186.1 GCA_024401915.1 Bacteroidales bacterium | reverse complement strand
ATCGTCGGTGACGCCGTTGACCTTCGACGCTTCCGGATTTATCGGAATCTGGCAGCGGTTTACGTAATCCCAGGGTTTTATCTTCCAGGTCTTTATCTCCGGCTCAGGCCTTCCGGGGAAGACCTTGACGAAGCTGAGCTCTATTATACCGTCGGTAGGGATATTCAGGCCCGTGCTCTCGATGTCGAAGAAAAGCAGGGGCCTCTGGAGATTCAGTTCCATAGGCTAGGAGACGAGGACGGGCATTATGATGCCGCAGATCTTCTTGCTGGACTCTTCGTCTTCAGCGGGGATGATGAGGGCGGCCCTGCGTGAATCGCCGAACTTCATCACTATCGTCTCGCAGTCGATGTTGCTGAGTATCTCGATGAGGAACGGGGACTTGAATCCTATCGCCAGCTCGGTTCCGTTGTAGTCGCAGGAGAGCTTCTCGTATGCTTCGAGTGCGAATCCGAGGTCCTGGGCGGTGATTTCCACCTGGCCTTCGTGAAGCGCGAACTTGATATGGTTGGAAGCCTTGTTGGCGCAGACTGCGACGCGGCGTATGGTGTTGAGCAGCATCACCCTGTCGATCTTCAGGACGTTTGCGTTCGTCTGAGGGATGACCTGGCGGTAGTTGGGGTATTTGCCAACGATCAGGCGGCATACCATCATCGTCTCGCCGAAGGTGAACACGACCGTGGAGGAGTCGAACTTGATTTCGACCTCCTCGTCCTTGCCGAGGGTGGACTTGAGGATGGCGGCCGGTTTCTTGTGGAGGATGAACGAGGATTTCTCGGCAGCCTTGAAGTCACCTGTGGTGTAGCAGATGAGCTTGTGGGAGTCGGTCGCAACCAGGGTCGTGCTCTGGGTGTCGATGTCGAAGAAGATGCCGTTCATCGTCGGACGCATCTCGTCATCCGCGGAGGCGTATATCGTGCTGCCGATGCCTTCGGCAAGCGTGTCGGATTTGACGGTTACGGTAAGTGCGTCCTCGCCTGCACCCTTGATCTCGGGATAGTCTGCGGCGGGGAAGTAGGGGAGGGACGAGTTTCCGTTGCTCCAGATGCATTCGAATGCTGCGTCTCCGGTGGTCTTGATGCAGATGGGCTGGTCGGGAAGAGCCTTGAGGAGGTCAAGGATCTGACGTGCGGGAACGGCGATGCTGCCTTCTTCAGCCACGCTTTCCGTCTCGATCACGGTGCGGAGCGTGAGCTCCTGGTCGGATGCGGTGATTTCGATCTTTCCGTCCTTGACGACGAAAAGGAAGTTTTCAAGGATAGGGAGTGCTGTTTTGGCGGGAATGGCCTTGGATACGTCCATAGTGCCTTTCAGGAGCAATGCGCTGGATACTTTGAATTCCATAATATATTAATTGTCTTTTTTAGTTTTTTCGTCCAATTGTGCAAAAATACTAAATTTTCCTTATTATGGCACATATTTTGACTTTTTAGTTTTCCGGAAATGAAAATCTGTAGAAATATATGAAAAAAGGTTTCTTTACTGTCATCCTGTCCGTCGTTCTGAGCGGGCTGACTGCGTATGGGATTCTCAAAGCCGCGAATCCCGAAGAATTGAGAGCGGCTCAAACGGCTGTCGGCGGTTCTGACGCCCGTGTCGCACGCACTGTCAATTTGTCACTTTCCGACTATCCCGACTTCACCTATGCCGCCGAACACGCGGTGGAGGCCGTCGTCTATGTCAAGGTGACGCTGAAGTCGAAACAGCAGCAGATGATAAGCGACCCGTTCTTCCGTTTCTTCTTCGGCGAGGATCCCCAG
>JAKSKA010000185.1 GCA_024401915.1 Bacteroidales bacterium | reverse complement strand
GGCGAAGTACTCTACAGGAGGGCAGAAGGCTGTCGAGAGGAGAGCCACTACTCTATCACTCCCTTGGAACGGGATTCGGAGCCGCGGACAATGCCCCTCTTGGAAGCGCGGATGAAGGAGAGAATCTCATCCCTCTCCGGGCTGACGGGGAAACCTTCCTCCACCTTTGCGCAAGCGTCGCTCACGTTCAGGCCGCTGTTGTAGATGGTATCGTAGATATCCTTGATGGTCTCGATCTGGGCGGAACTGAATCCGCGGCGCATAAGGCCGACACGATTGACACCGATGTACTCGATGGGGTCGCGTCCTATCATTGCGAAAGGAGGGATATCCTTGTTGATTTTCGAGCCGCCGCTGACCATCGCGTGCTTTCCTATGCGGGAGAACTGGTGAGCCACGGTGCTGCCTCCGAGGATGGCCCAGTCGTCGACGTCTGTTTCTCCGGCGATGCCGACAAAGCTGACAAGGATGCAGTGGTCACCTACGGTGCAGTCGTGCGCAACGTGCGTATAGGACATCAGCAGCACGTCGCTGCCAATCCTGGTCACTCCCTTGCCGCTGGCCTTTGTGCCTCGGTTGATGGTAGCGCATTCGCGTATGTTGACCCTGTCGCCAATCTCCACGTAGGACACCTCGCCCTCGAACTTAAGATCCTGGGGGATGGCGCCGACAACGGCTCCGGGGAAGACAGTGCAGTCCCTGCCCATCTTCACATAGGAGAAAATCGTAGCGTGCGGAAGTATCTTGCAGCCGTCACCTATCTCTACATTGTCGTCAATGAATGCGTAAGGCCCCACCTCGACGTTCTCGCCGAGTTTCGCAAGGGGGCTGACCGTTGCAAGAGGATGAATCTTTGCCATATCTTATAAATCTTTGATAGCGTTTGTGTTTATGGAATGTCCGGGCTTGTAGGCCGTGATGCGGGCCTTCAGGAAGCCTCCGGCGAGCCTGAGATCGCCGATGAGGTCCAGCAGCTTGTGACGCCCGCACTCGTCGGGGAAGCGGAGCACCAGATTCGAAAGGTACCCTTCCGGAGTCACGCTGAGCAGAGGCTGCGAAAAACGCTTCGCCAGTATCGCCAGCATACGGTCGCTGACAGGCTTCTCGACTATTATTATCGCGTTCTCCACGTCTCCGCCTTTCACGAGCCCGAGAGCGACCATGGCCTGAATCTCGTGGAGGAAGCAGAAAGTGCGGCAGGGGGCGATCGCGTTCACGAAATCCTCCCCGGGCTTCCAACTTACGGTCTGGACTCCCAGTACCTTCGAATTGAAATCTATGGTGCACTCGTATGAAAGCTCGTCCGCAGGCTCCAGCCTTATGTACGAGCCAGTCTTTTCGTTACGGTATTCGTGCGTTTCGCTGAGCTCTATCCATTTCCGTTCCATGTCCTGCTCCGGAAAAGGGTCGCCCGACATCGCTTCGACATACGGCTTCGCACTTCCGTCCAGGATTGGCAGTTCGGCGCTGTCGATGCGCACCAGGGCATTGTCCACGCCCAGGCCCGTAAGGGCGGCCAGGAGATGCTCGACGGTCCTCACCCGCGCTTTGCCGCAGGATAGTTCGGTGCTTCTGGAAGTGGAACAGACATTGGAAGCGAGAGCGTCCACGACGGCATCGGGAGAGATGTCGGTCCGGATGAACCGTATCCCCGTGCCGGCAGGCGCAGGACCTACGTCCATACGGACTGACGCGCCGGTATGGAGGCCCTTGCCTTCGAAATGATAGTTTTTAGAGAGCGTTCTCTGCTTCATAGGTGCCGCAAAGATACGCAAATTTTTTATTCTTCAGCGGATGCCTTGAACTTGGCGTATGCGCGCAGATACTGCTTGTGCGGAATGGCGGGCATTCCCATCAGAACCTCGCCGCTGTTGCGGACGTTCCCGATGACTCCGGACTTGGCGGTAATGGTCGTGCCGTCCGCTATCTTGACGTGGCCGACGATGCCGACCTGACCCGCAATAACGCAATTCTTTCCTATTACCGTGGAACCGGCGATTCCGGACAGGGCC
>JAKSKA010000184.1 GCA_024401915.1 Bacteroidales bacterium | reverse complement strand
TACGGGCTATGGCACCATCATCCCCGGCATAACCGACGGGCACGCCCACTATCTGATGAAATTCATCAACGAGCAGATGAAGGGCAACACACTGCAATTCACCGGCGAAGAGGATTATGAAGAAGTCATCGAGCAGGTGCGCCGATTCGTTGAGAGTGCACGGAGATCAGGCAAGCAGCTGTATTATGTATATGGAGAGGGATATAGTCTCGCAAATATGATGAAAGACGGCCGCGACCTCCGTCACCGCAAGGACCTGGATGCCATCACTACGGAATTGCCGATTTTCCTCACCGGCTTCGACCACCACAGCACGCTTGTCAACACCCGTGCGATGCTCAACGCCGGGATTCTGGACGAAAAGGGCAACGTGATCCGCGACCAGATCGCAGGCGGGTTTATGTATCGTGACGCCGAAGGCAAGCTGAACGGAGTGTTCGCCGAGCGCGCCATTTCGCTGCTCCAGGGCCCCGGCCTCTGCAACAGGATGCGTCCTACGTATGAGCAGATATCAGCGGGCATCGACAATATGGAGAATTATCTGCTATCCTGCGGCATCACCAATATCATAGAGGGGTGGACAAACAATTACGGCGTGGATGACGAATCGCTGTTCAAGTCGTTGACGACCCGGGACCGGGAAGGGAAGCTGAACCTCAATGTTTCACTTACCTACGAAATCGAGCCGTGGTACAATGACAACAATCCCTTCCGCTATGTGGACAATGCCGCTTCCGTCCGGGAGATGTATCAGAGCGAACACGTCCATCCGGACTACCTCAAGCTCTTTATGGACGGACTGGTGGAGATGGGAACCGGTTTCATCCTGGATGGGTACACGTCAAGCCCTGTCGACAGCGTCTTTTCCGGCCACGGCACTCCCCTGTGGAGCGAAGAGGATATGAAGGCCCTGGTGTCAGCCGCCAACGGCAAGGGGCTGACCGTACATACGCACGCGCTCGGGGACGGAGCCGTCCACCGCTGCGTTGTGGCGTACAGCAGCTCCGGCAAAGACGAATTGCGCAACACCATCGTCCATCTCCGCAATGTGGCTCCGGAAGACTATGCGGTGATCAAGGAGCACGACATCGCTGTCGCCGCAAATATGAACTGGCATTGCTTCACTGAAGAGAACGCCTCTCATTTCGAGGCCTTCCTCCCCTACCGGTACGCCCACGAGGCCTATCCGATAAAGTCTTTCTTTGACCACGATATCCTGGTCAGCCAGTGCACGGACACTCCGGCAGACGACGGTATCAGCTATCCTTTCTATTGCATGCAGGTCGCCGTCACCGGCACCTATGAGCCCGGTATGAAAGCCTGGCAGCCCGAGGAACTGATCGACCGTTACCAGTTCCTGCAGGCAATGACCTACAATGGTGCCTGGCAGCTGCATCTGGAGAAGGAACGCGGGAGCATCGAGGAGGGCAAGTATGCGGACTTCGTCATCCTTGACAAGGATGTGCTGAACTGTGACGCGCAATCCATCAGAAACACCAAGGTGCTCAAGACATTCTTCGAGGGCCGGGAAGTATATAGCAGGAAATAAACGTTGCTGGCAGCTGGCGGCATCTGGCCGGTGGCGGCAGGCGGCGGAGCAACTGGCTGGACAAATGGTCCCAAAGAAAAACGGGAAGCCGACGTCAGAAGGGCGGGAGTTCTGGAAGGACATCGACAAAAAGTGGTGGAAGGAATTCGCAATGACATTTTAGCGCGATTTTTCTCGATTATTACGCTATTTTACGGATTTTCAGCGATTTAGCGCAAAAAACGGCAAAAACACGTCTGTAAATCCGAGTCAACCAAAATCAGGAAAGGACAGGACACTCGGCCACATCCGTGCACTGAAAGGATACGAGAATTTCCAGATATACTGTGACACTCCGACAGAGGGGCCTGTGGACTACTGGAAGCATCCGTACCGTCATTGGTCGTTCCTTGCCAGCGAGTTTGTAAAATAGAAAAAGCCCCGCTTATGCTACATAAACCGCTCAAGTGGAACTGGAGCCTTCGCATAGGAGTAGGACTTTTCTTGCA
>JAKSKA010000183.1 GCA_024401915.1 Bacteroidales bacterium | reverse complement strand
GGAACCGGCATTCATCGCGGATGCCTTCCATATCCCGGCTGAGGGGGTGTTGTCCTCCTTGTCTATCTCCGACATCCAGTAGTAGCAGTAATAGTTGTCGCTCATAACTCCATCCTGCGGATTGTATCCGGCCGCAGGGAGGAAGATATAGCGGTCCTGGTATCCCGGAACATCGCTGATGATCATAAATCCGTGGACTCCGCCCAGCTCTGACCAAACCCAGGTGCATTTTTCATACAGTTCCTGGAATTCAGCCTTCGTGGGCAGACGCCATCCGTCTCCCAGTTGTGTGCGGGCCGCATCATCCTCCGGATCGAGTGCAGTTTTGCCGTCGACGTTGCCAATATTCGGATTGGTGCAATATTTTGTCAGCAATCCGTCCTTCATCCATTTGTATCCGGTAGCCTGGAATTCGTTCTTCGAATCTGTCTCACCCCAGGAGAAATAGCCTCCTGTCTCCTCCCTGTATGTAGCTCCGAGGTTGGTTTCCCCCCATTTGACTGAAAGGCCGAGATCCTCGAATTTTCCTGTAAAGGCGGGATTCTCCACCTTTGTACATCCCGGAAGCATAAAGAAAGTGCAGATGATGCCTGCCAGAACCTTCGTTTTAATATTTTTCATAACAATGCAAAATTAATAAATTTTTCGTACAGACGCGAGTGATTCGCGTCTGTACGACTTTTTGATTATATTTGCGGGATATGAAGAAGATACTTGTTCTTGTTGTGGCGGTCCTCCAGACCGTGCTCCTTGCGGCGCAGCCCCAGAAGGATACTTTGCGCATTCTTGGCGTCGGAAACAGCTGGACGCGCGATTCGATGCGCTGGCTCAGTGCGATTGCCCGCAGCGCCGGGCGTCCGGTCATCGTGGGCCACGCCTATCTCGGCGGCAGCTCGCTGGAAAATCAGTACCGCGGGATAGATGACCTCACGTACACCTACCGTCACGGCAAGCAGGACCAGGTCGTGCACGCGACATACCAGTACTGGAAATATGCGTGCAGCGAGAACCCTGCCAAGACCCCTTCCAGCAACGTTTATAAGAACGGACTCAACGGCTGTGGCGTGACTCTCGAGAGCGTTGTGACCGATGAGCCCTGGGACATAATGGTGTTCCAGCCGTCCGGCCCCATCTCGGGGGAGGCGCGCTTCCGCAAGGCGATGTCGGACAGCAGGGACGGTTACAGCCTGAAGAATCTCGAGCTGCGCATCAAGCAGATGATGAGGCCCGAGGTGGCGGAGCGGATCAGGGTGTGGGTGATGATACCGTTCACCTATGCTCCCGGCAACGCTGACCACAGGAAGCATATCCGCGACGAGTTCCCGGACGGCATCGATTACGACACGCAGGCCGGCTGGGACGAGGCATACCTCCTTCACGACGCCGCACTTCAGGAGAAGGTGCCGCAGCTTGCCGCCCACATCGGAGCGGCCGGGACCGTGAATGTCGGCCGTGCCATAAGCGCCGCCAGGGCTGACGGGGAGCTGAACAAGTCCGGCTTCTGCCTCCAGCGCTCGGAGCGCAACACCCACCTTTCAGAGGGCCTGGCGATGTACGTGGCAAGCCTTGCCTACGCATACACGCTCCTTGATATCAAGCCTTCCGACATCAGCTTCTATCCCGAGAAATCTGCCGACAGCCACCTGACCGGCGACCGTGGCGAGACGGTCAAGGCTGAATTCGTGCTCACTGCGGAACTTGCCGCGAAGGCCCGCCGGCTCGTCTGGGACGCGCTTCACAAATGAAAAGAGCACCGCTTTTGACGGTGCTTTTTTTCGTACAGACGCGAGTGACTCGCGTCTGTACTATTTCCTTAAGTAGTTGGCGCTGATGGAGAGATTGAGGGGCTCCGGGTCCTGGGGGATGGAGATGGCGGCTGCGAGCGTCATTTCATTCTCATTTATCTTAACGGAGCAGGGGAGCATCGAGAGAAGCGAAGGGTCGATGCTGTACATCAGGGCAAGCATTGCTGAAATTTCGGGGTTGAACGTGAGCAGCAGGGTGTCGCCTTTCTTGACGTAGCCGGTGAATGCGGGGTTGTTCTCGATTTTTCCGTCCTTCGTGAACGTGAAGGTCTTAAGGTATTCGCCTATCACCGTCTGTGCCAACGGGTCGAGTCCGGTGATTACGGGGTCGCCGTTGATGGCCCATTCTCCGACGAT
>JAKSKA010000182.1 GCA_024401915.1 Bacteroidales bacterium | reverse complement strand
AGCATCACGCTGCGCAAACTCTGCGAGAGCAGGGTGGTCGCACGTATGCCGTACGGAATAACGGTGGAGTAAAGAATCAAGGAGAAGATAATGGCACAGAAGCCTTCAATCCCGAAGGGGACACGTGATTTCGGCCAGCAGGAAACGGCCGAAAGGAATTACATTTTCAATACGATACGCAGCGTTTTCGCCACTTATGGCTATGCGCAGATAGAGACGCCGGCGATGGAGAACCTCTCCACCCTGCTTGGTAAGTACGGTGACGAGGGGGACAAGCTGCTGTTCCGCATACTGAACAGCGGCGACGCCTTTTCCGGAATCAATTGCGAGGACTTCCGCACGGAAGATGGCTACAACGCCAAGGCGCTGAGTCTCAAGCTTTGTGAAAAGGGCCTCCGTTACGACCTTACCGTGCCTTTCGCACGCTATGTCGTCCAGCACCAGAATGAGCTGAGCTTCCCGTTCAAGCGTTACCAGATCCAGCCCGTATGGCGCGCCGACAGGCCACAGAAGGGCCGCTATCGCGAATTCTACCAGTGCGACGTGGATGCTATCGGTTCACGCAGCCAGCTCTGCGAACTCGAACTCGTGCAGATTGTGGACCGCGTGTTCGAGCTGCTCGGAGTAAGGGTCGAACTGAAGATCAACAACCGCAAGGTCCTTACCGGCCTCGCGGAGATATGCGGATTCCCGGACAGGGTGGTGGACATTACTGTCGCCATCGACAAACTGGACAAGATCGGGCTTGACGGCGTCAAGGCCGAGATGGTCGAAAAGGGCCTGACTCCGCAGGCTGTGGCCATTCTCGAACCCGTCCTGACGCTCGGTGGCACGACGGAGGAGAAGATAGCAACGATGAGGAAGATGATGAACGGTTCCGAAGCCGGAATGAAGGGACTTGACGAACTGGAGGAACTCTTCGGCTTCATCAAGGCCGCGGGCGTGACCACCCCGGTCACGATGGACCTCTCGCTTGCACGCGGGCTCAACCACTATACCGGGGCCATCTTTGAGGCGAAGGCCCTCGACTGGCAGATCGGCAGCATCTGCGGCGGTGGACGCTATGACAATCTCACCGGCATATTCGGACTTCCCGATATGTCCGGCGTGGGTGTGAGCTTCGGCGCAGACCGCATCTACGATGTCCTCAAGGGACTGGACAAGTTCCCCGGGGACCTCAGCACCTCCACGACCCTGCTCTTTGCGAATATGGGACCTGAGGAGCTCGGATACGTGCTCCCCATCGCCTCCGCATTGAGGCGCGAGGGAATCAGCGTCGAGGTTTACCCTGATTATGCCAAGCTCAAGAAACAGTTCGACTACGCTGACAGGAAGGCCATTCCCTTCCTTTCCATCAACGGGTCCGACGAGATAGGAAAGGGCGTTGTCAATATCAAGAATCTGAAAAGCGGGGATCAGAAGCCTTTCCCGAAGGACGACATCCCCGCCATAGTGGAATTCCTTAAATAACAGGAAATCAAATCATTTCCGGAGTCGGCTCGAACTTGGGTATCCTCAGGATCTCGGTCTTGAAGAGATTACGCCTGTGCATCGAGTCGATTTTGTTCCTGACCTCCTCGTCTTCACACACACCCTCCCTGATGTAGCGGTCGAGCGTGGCGTATTTGAAGCCGAACTTCTCCTCATCCGGGCAGGAGCGGGGGAGTCCGTCGTCCGGGGTCTTGTCCACCCACCTCGACGGTATGCCCATCTCGTGGCCGATGGCCAGCACCTCGCGGACGCAGAGGCCTCCGAGCGGTGAAAACGACCCGGCTGCATCGCCGAACAAGGTCGCATAACCTATATAATCCTCGCTGAGGTTGCAGCTGTTGGCTACCATTCCATTGAAGGTCTGCCCGACTGCATACAACATCATCATCCGTATCCTGGGAGGGATGTTCTGGACAGTCTGTGTGGAAAACTCTCCGCCGTCTGTAGCTACCGGGCCCAATTCATCGCAGGCCGCTTCTATTCTGCCTATAGGAAGGCAAATATATTTGATCCCAAGATATCTGCAGATTTCGTCAGCCTCGTTGAGGCTCTGCCCGTCCGCCGGCATTGCGACACCTATGACGCGCTCAGGGCCGAGGGCCTCGGCACAAAGCGCCGCCGTGATTGTGCTGTCCTTTCCGCCGCTCATGCCTATGACCGCGTTGCTCTTCGGCCCGTTCGCGGCAAACCAGCTGCGTATCCATTCTACGCAGCCTTCCTTCAACGCCTTGCTGTCCATAGCCTATTCGTAATGGACTCCGCCTCCTTCTATCTTCG
>JAKSKA010000181.1 GCA_024401915.1 Bacteroidales bacterium | reverse complement strand
CATCTGCATTCCATACGGATGGACTATACCCTTCAATATGCCGGGCAGCTGGATACATCGAAAACCGAAGTCCGCAAACGCAACCTTTTCCCGTTGGACAGTCTTAAGGACTTGAGCCTGGCCAAAAACATCGAATACCACGATATAGCCGAAGGACGAATAAACACCTACATATCACGGCTGAGTGAATTCGACAGGGATGCCTATCCGATGAGTTTCACTTTGAAGCTGATCGACATAGAGATATACAAGAAATTCGCCCTAGCCCTCGCCTGCTTCATATTGTTCTTCATCGGAGCGCCCCTTGGAGCCGTTATCCACAAGGGCGGTATAGGCACGCCTGCAATAGTGTCCATACTGTTCTTCGTGCTGTACTACATCGTAGACCTGATAGGCACGAAGCTGGCGAGGGACGGAGCCATAGACCCCATCACTGGAGCTTTCATAGCCTCATACGTTCTATTCCCCTTGGGCGGTTTTTTGACCTGGAAGGCCATCAACGATGAATCTATATTAGGATCAGACAACTTGACAAATATGTTCAGAAAATTGAAAATCAAACTCAAAGAGATATTCCACCGCACTAGCATCGTCTATATGGGTACGCCCGAATTTGCGGTCGCTCCTCTGGAAACGTTGCTGAATGCCGGATACAAGATATCAGCGGTCGTGACGGTGCCTGACAAGCCGTCAGGCCGGGGGCAGAGCGTCAACGAAAGTGCCGTGAAGAAATTCGCAGTATCGAAAGGAATACCGGTGCTGCAGCCCGAAAAGCTCAAAGACCCCTCGTTCCTGGAGGCGCTCAAGTCCTACAAGCCCGACCTGTTCGTGGTGGTGGCCTTCAGGATGCTGCCGCGCGAAGTATGGAGCATTCCCCGCCTCGGCACATTCAACCTGCACGCCGCACTTCTGCCGCAATACCGTGGCGCCGCCCCTATCAACTGGGCTGTAATCAACGGCGAAAGGGCTACCGGTGTAACGTCCTTCCTGATTGATGCCGGTGTGGATACAGGTACGATTCTTATGCGCGAACAATACAAGATAGGTGCAGAAGATACCGCCTCCGACGTTCACGATGCCCTTATGGAAATGGGATCACGCGTGGTTCTACAGACAGTTGAAGGCCTTATTGCGGGCAATATCGACTCCCGCGTACAGAAGAGCTTCATCCAGGGCGAGGAGATACTTCACAAGGCCCCGAAACTCTCGCGCGAGCTGTGCCACATTGATTGGGATGACACAGCCCTGCATATAGTCAACCTTGTACGCGGTTTGTCGGACTACCCTTGCGCATTCACGGAACTGGTCGGAGCGGACGGCAGTTGCACAGCCCTGAAGATTTTCAAGGCGCACGTGGCTGACGGTGGCGAGGGATGCGGCGTTTGCCTGAGCGGTGACGAGGGCCGGAATTTCGAGGGTGGTAGCGTGCGCCGGCCCGGAACAATCGTCAGCGACGGGAAAACCTTCCTTGGCATTGCCTCCCGTGATGGCGTGGTTGCATTGGATGAAATCCAGCTTGCAGGCAAGAAACGGATGGCTGTCGCCGACTTCCTACGCGGCTTCCACGACCCTTGCTCCTACAAGGTTTCTGCCGGCACCTCACGCGAAGTGATAGAAGCCGTACACAATAGCGAGGTAACGGAATAGGATGGAAGGCAAAATTCCCGCAGACAGCGCCGTGATCATAGGCGGCGGGCTCTTTCCCCGTGGAGAATTCCCACGTGATCTGATTTCCTCTGCGGATGTGGTCATCTGCTGCGACAGCGCCGTCGTGACATACCTCCGGCATTTCCCGGACAGGTTGCCGGATATGGTAATCGGGGATATGGACTCCATTCCGGCCACTTTCCTACGCAAATACAAAGGTCCCTGGAAACGGGTGGAAGACCAGCAGACCAACGACCAGACCAAAGCGTTCAACTATCTGATTGACAACTGGTGCGGATTGTCCCGGATCACTTTCATAGGCGCCGTCGGCAAGCGGGCCGACCACACCATAGCCAACCTGTCCCTGCTGGCGGATTATGCGACGTTATTGGATTCCTCGACGGTAATCGAATCGGTCAGCGACAGCGAAATCGTCTTCCCGATGCTCGAGAGCGGAGAATTTTCCTGCGGGCAAGGGCGCGGAGTATCGATTTTCACCCCCGACCCCACCCTGCGGATCAAATCATCAGGTCTCCAATGGCCGACAGAAGGCGTCCGCTTCGACTCCTGGTGGAAAGCAAGCCTCAACCGCGCCTGCTGCGACATTGTCAAATTGGAGTTCAGCCACCCTGCCCCCGTGCTCATCGTTCTGAGCTGAGAGG
>JAKSKA010000180.1 GCA_024401915.1 Bacteroidales bacterium | reverse complement strand
TACTGATGACCGATGCCGAGGACAAGCTGCTTTACTTCGCGTGGGGCAAAGCTCTCGAACCTGTCAGGAACTGCATATTCGATCTCGGGAGCTTCGACGGCCGCAGCTGTTCCGGGGATATCTTCATAAAGCCGTCGGGCTCCGGTGACCTCTCCGGCTCAAGCTGGGACAATGCCGGCAGTGTCGAGCTGCTCAAGTTCCTCATAGACAACGAGATTGGCGGACGTGTGCTGGATGGCCGCACCGTGCGTCTCTCCGAGGGAACGTATGATATGTACGATAAGAACTGCTCGAACGGCATCTGCACGATAACATACCTCCGGGCTGTCAGCGCCTCTTTCTTCGGCGGATATCCCTCCACTTCCAAGGGAACTTCGCTCGCCGGCAGGAGCCCGGCCTCGAAAGCGTCCGTCCTGACGAGTACGAACCCGAGCACCTCCCACGCCCGTACGCTTTATTCCAACAGCGCCAACTTCAACTTCACCTTCGACGGCATCACCTTCACCCCGAAGGCTAACAGCTCTTTCAGGGGCAATTCGTTCTACGTCAACGCAAGCTGCTCCGGAGAATTGCTGTTCAACGATTGCCGCTTCACCGGCGCGCGTGCGAAGACTTATGCATCCTGCTGCCAGTTCGCCGCGATGAACGTAAGGCTCAAGGACTGCACCATCAGCGACAACCGCTTCACCTATACCATCGCCGATGACGATCCGGGAACGGGCCGCAGGGGCTACGGCGGCACTTTCGAGGTGTCAGGAAGGGCGGACGTGGTCTTCGAAAACTGCCTTTTCAGCGGCAACACCGGAACGCTTTGCGGCTCCTGTGTCCATTGCATCGGTGGCGCGCTCACGCTGAAAGGCTGCACCCTCGAGAACAACAGCACCACCTGCGACGCGGCTTTCACCAGCACCTTCGACTCCTGTCCCGGCGGCGCCGTATCGCTGTCCACGTATTCCGCTCCCGACTCCGGGCCGCGTGTGCGCATCGACGACTGCGTGTTCAGGAACAACAGGTCATCATCCTGCGGCGCCGACATCTACGTGGCCGCTGCCACCGCCGGCGTCCACCCGGAAATCTTTGTCAACAGGAGCAGCTTCATCGGCGCGCGCGTCGATTTCGGAGGCAACAACAATAACGACGCCTCCGCTTTCTTCCAGGGCAAATCCGTGAACAGCGACTGTAAAATAAAGGATGGAGAACCTCTCCTCTGCTTTTACAATTGCGTGCTGGGCCAGACCGGTTCGACCCATTATTCCAACATACCCACCATCGAGGCCACCTCGACCGATGTCGCGATAATCAGTTCCAGCCTCGTCGATGAGGGCGTCGCCGTCCTGAGGAACGACAAGCGTTTCACGACTTCAGGCTACAGGATCAAATGGACACTGCTCAACAACGCCGTCAGCAACGTCAATAACAGCGCTAATGCGATCAATCTTGCGACGGCGACCACGGATACCTGCTGCCACTACAACATAATGAGCTATTGCAAGAATGCCTACAGCATCTTCTATGATACTTCGAAGAAGAAGGCCAGCGCGGTCGGCAAGCCGCGTTTCGTTGATGACGGTTTCGTGCTTTATGAGGATATGGGGTGGAAGTTCGAGGAAAGCGGCAACTACTACAGCTTCAGCATCGCGGCAGGGAAGGACAAGGACCCTGAACGTCCGGTCCGGTATACCACATCCTCCTTCCTGGAGTCCAAGGTCAAGTCGAGCGTTCCCGAATTCGACAAATGGCTGAAGACCATCCACGACAAGCCTTATATAATCGACAAGAGGGGAAGCGGCAGGAATCCTTCGAAACTCCAGCACGGCTCCTGGGACCCTTATCTGTAATATGAAAAAGTTTTTACCATATATATTTGCACTGTGCCTTGCCGTTTCCTGCGTAAAGGAGAACGGACAGGGCGGGAGCACCGCCGTGACGGCGAAGGGACCAGATTTCGAAATGGCCGGCACTATGGTCGGGAAGACTACGCTCTCGCTTTCCCAGGACGATGTCCCTACATTCGCCTGGAAGGATACGGACGTGCTCGGAATCATCCCTGACGACGATTCCTCGGACCAGATGAATTTCAAGTTCAAGGCTCCGGGTCAGAACCCGGGGACCGCGTCCTTCGACGGCGGCTCCCGTGAACTGCTTGACGGGGAAAACTACATTGCATATTATCCTTATCGTCTTCTCGGGCTGAAGAGCAGCGGGCACGTTGCCATCAACGTCCGCGGACAGGTCCAGAAAGCGAACGACAGCCTCGAGCACCTTGGCGCCTATGATTTTATGTATGCCCCGTCAGTCCGGGCGGGCTCGGGCAACGCCCTTTTCGAAGTC
>JAKSKA010000018.1 GCA_024401915.1 Bacteroidales bacterium | reverse complement strand
CCGCCCAGCGATTCCCAGACGGACTTCCTGGTCATAAGACAGGCTCCGCTGACCCAGAAGACCTTCTCCGGTGTGTCGTATTGCCCCCTGTCCTCTTCCGTCATCTTCATCACGCGTCCGCGGCACCAGGGGTAGCCGAACCTGTCCAGCATCCCTCCTGCCGCTCCGGCGTACTCGAAGCGGCCGGTGCGCTCCATCGACTCTCCGAGCGCGAGCAGCTTGGGCCCGCAGACTGCGCAGTCCGGATGTGAGTCCATCCACTCCACGAGCGGCTCCAGCCAGCCTTTGTCAAGGTCTATGTCGGAATTGAGCAGGACATAGTATTCGGCATCGCTTATCCCGGCCAGGGCGGCGTTGTAGCCTCCTGTGAAGCCGAGGTTCTCTTCCAGCCGTATGAGTTTTGTTTCCGGAAACTCCTTTTCCACCATATCGGCCGAACCGTCGGTGGAGGCGTTGTCGGCGACGACGACGTCGGCGATTCCCCTGCAGCTTTCGACGACTGCGGGAAGGAAGCGCTCCAGAAGCGTGCGCGTGTTCCAGTTCAATATGACTACGGCTGTCCTCATCTTCAGTTCTTTACGAGTCCCAGCGATATGCGTCCGCGCTCGATGTCCACTCCGACTACGCGGACCTTCAGCTGCTGGTGGAGCTTGACCACCTTTGACGGATCCGTGCCGCGCGGTCCCATCTGGGACACGTGTAGCAGGCCGTTGTCGTGGAGACCTATGTCCACGAAGGCGCCGAAGTTGGTGATGTTCGTGACGATTCCGGGCAGTTCCATTCCGGTTTTCAGGTCCTCGATGCTGTGGATGTCGTCCGCGAAGCTGAATTCGCTTGCCTGTTCGCGCGGGTCGCGCCCGGGCTTGACGAGTTCCTTGATTATGTCGTTGATCGTCGGGAGCCCGGCCTTTTCGGTCACGAAGAGATTGGCGTCGATGCGGCTGCAGAGTTCGGCGTTGCCCACCAGCTCTCCTACCGGAACGCCGAGCGCTGCCGCCATCCTGTCCACGATTCCGTAGGATTCGGGGTGGACGGCGGAGTTGTCGAGGGGGTTGGCAGCCCCGGGGATGCGCAGGAATCCGGCGCACTGCTCGAAGGCCCGTTCTCCCAGACGTGCCACTTTCTTCAGTTCCGCGCGGCTGCGGAATCCGCCTTCCGCGCTTCTGTATGCGACGATGTTCTCCGCCAGGGCCGGTCCTATCCCGGCCACGTAGCTTAGCAGGTAGGGGCTTGCCGTGTTGAGGTTCACACCAACGCTGTTGACGCAGGATTCGACGGTGTTGTCGAGCTTCTCGCGCAGCAGGTTCTGGTCCACGTCGTGCTGGTATTGTCCTATGCCCAGGTTCTTGGGGTCTATCTTCACGAGCTCGGCGAGAGGGTCCATAAGCCTGCGGCCTATCGATACGGCTCCGCGGACGGTGACGTCTTCGTTGGGGAATTCGGCCCTTGCGACTTCGGACGCCGAATAGATCGAGGCGCCGTCCTCGCTGACGGTCCATACGCGGCAGCCTTCAGGGAGTTCCACCTTCTTGAGGAATTCTCCGGTTTCCCTGCTTGCCGTGCCGTTCCCGACCGCTATGGCCTCGATGGCATATTTCTCCACCATATCCTGGACTGCGATGAGGGCCTTGACCTTCTCGTTCTGGGGCGGGTGGGGGTAGATGATGGTGTGGTAGAGAAGATTGCCGTGCTCGTCGAGACAGGCTATCTTGCAGCCGTTGCGGAAGCCAGGGTCCACTGCCATAGTCCTTTTCTGGCCTACAGGAGCGCTCAGGAGCAGCTGGCGCAGGTTCTCCCCGAATACCTTGATCGATTCGATGTCGGCCTTTTCCTTTGCTTCGCGTATCACTTCGCCGCTGAGCGAGGGCTCTATGAGCCTCTTGAACGAGTCGGCCACGGCCTCCTTTATCTGCTCCGCCAGCGGGGCGGCGGGGTAGGAGTGTTCCTGGCAGAAGTCGTAGTAGATCTTCGCGCCGCATTTTTCCGCGTCGCTGTCTATCGAGACGGAGAGGTAGCCTTCCTTCTCGGCCCTGAGTATGGCGAGGAGGTTATGGGACGGGATCCTGTCGATCGGGTTCGAGAAGTTGAAGTAGCTCCTGTATTTGTCCGCTTCCTGTTCGTTGCGTCCGGCTTTGGTTACGGTGGAGACTATCCTCCTGTGACGGAAGATGTTCCTCTGGTTCTCCCTGATCACCGCGGTCTCCGAAAGCCTTTCCGCGATTATGTCCCTTGCCCCCGCAAGGGCGGCTTCCACGTTTTCGGCTCCGGGCTTGCCTGCGGCTTTCATCGTCCTGCTGCCACATATGTAATTGGCTGCATCGGCCTGCGGGTCGCGCGTCTTCACGTTCCACATCAGGTCGGCCAGGGGCTCAAGCCCGAGTTCGCGGGCTGCCGTGGCTTTCGTGCGGCGCTTGGGCCGCCAGGGGAGGTAAAGGTCCTCGAGTTCCGTGGAATTGACGCAGTTCTCGATCTTCGTTTTCAGCTCATCGCTGAGCGCCCCAGCTTCCGCTATGGTCGTGAGTATTGTCTCCTTGCGCTTCTCCATATCGGAGAACAGGTCCGCCCAGTGCTTCACTTCGGCCACTTCCGCATCGTCCATCCCACCTGTCTTCTCCTTGCGGTAGCGGCTTATGAAGGGGATTGTCGCCCCTTCCGTGAAGAGCTCACAGCAGTTCTCGACCTGCCAGGGCTTGAGCCCGAGCAGGGATGCTATATGGTTGATGTACAGTTCCTTCATCTATTTTGTCCATTTGTCCATCCAGTCCAGTACGTTCCTGTACCAGAATACGGAGTTCTGCGGCTTGAGTATCCAGTGGTTCTCCTCAGGGAAGACGATGAGTTTCGAAGGCACTCCCATCAGCTGTGCTGCGTTGAAGGCTGCCATTCCCTGTTCGTAAGGGATGCGGTAGTCGAGCATTCCGTGGATGCAGAGTATCGGGGTGTGCCATTTCGTGATCATTGAGGAAGGGGAGTTGGCATAGTGGCGCTGAGCCTTCGCCGTGACAGCGTAGGGCGCACCTGCCTGCTGCATTCCGCCGAAGGTGATGCCATCGCCTGCAGGGCCGCTCTGGCCTTCCGTGTAGGCGTATTCGGTCAGACCGCCGTTGTCCCAGTTGGCGAACCACATCTCTTCCGTGGTGAACCATAGCTGCTTCTCGTCAAAGATGCCGGCGTGGGCGATGAAGCAGTCGTAGAGGTCTCCGTGGAGGCCTTCGAGCATATAGGCGGAGTAGCCGCCGTAGCTGGCACCAATGCAGGCGAGCTTGCCGATATAGGGCTTTTCCTTGATCCAGCGGCCTGCGCTCAGGTAGTCCTGCATATTGAGACCGCAGTAGTCGCCGCTGATCTGCTCCTTCCATTCCTGGCCGGAGGATGTGGTGCCGCGACGGTTAGGCATAACGACCACGTAGCCGTGCTGCGCGAAGATGCGGTAGCACCAGCGCTGGCTCCAGGACTGCGAATTCGAGCCCTGGGGGCCTCCGAGGACTATCTCGATGGCGGGATAGGTCTTCGCGGGGTCGAAGTGGGGCGGGTACATCACCCAGGCCTGCATCTGCTTGCCGTCCACTGTTCCGATCCATACGCTTTCGGTCTGCGGCTCGTCGAGTCCGGCGAATATGGCCCCGTTCTCGTCCGTCACGGCTTTGAGCTCCGCCGTGCCGCCGACCTGTCCGCTGATGGAGAAGATCTCCTTGGGACGGAGAAGCGATTGGCAGAGGGCGAGTGCGTTGAAAGAGCCGTCTTCAGCCATTTCGACGCTGAAAGGCAGGGAGATGTCGTATTTCCAATCTGCAGGGGTGAGGCGGACCGCCTCGCTGTTGTCCGGGTCCGTGCCGGCTATGAAGAGCGACTGTATGCCCTCCGTCAGTGCGGGGAAGACGATGGCGTCGCTTTTTGAAGTCCAGATCATTCCGGCTGCATCCCTGTCGAGCGATGCTGCCAGCTGGCGTATCCCGCTTGTCTCGATGTCGCCGCACTGGCCGTCTTCGCACTGGGGCGCGAATTTGACGTCCGCTACCATAATCCTTTGTGCGTCAGCCTCGTATCCGTCGCGTGCCATAGAGATCCAGGCGAGCTTGCTCCCGTCGGGGCTCCAGAGCGGGTCGGTGTCATAACCGCCTTTTTCGGTGACGGCTGTGGTCTGCCCGGTAACGATGTCGTGGATGTAGATGCAGGAATTCGTGCTGAATGCGTAGTGTATGCCCGTCTTCTTGCGGCAGGAGTAGGCTATGTGGCGCGAATCCGGTGCCCAGTCGAGCTGTTCGATGCCGCTGAAGGGCTCTGTAGGCAGTTCGTAGGGCTCGCTACCCAAGATGTCATAGGAGTTTTCGGGAGTTATCATCGCTCCTGCGAAGGGGGCCACGAAACTGCGTGGCGTTTCGGTGACCCAGTGGTCCCAGTGGCGGTACATAAGGTCTTCCGTAACGTAGGCATTTGCCTTGTCGAGGGCGGGGTCGCAGTCCGCGGGCTGCTTGAGGGCCTCGTTGCGTATGCTTGAGACGTATATGACCGAATTCTGGTCGGGGGAGAGCTTGAACTCGCTTATCCCGGCCGGGACGTCGCTGACCTTCACCTTCTTGCCGAGCTTCTTGCCGAGGAAAGGAGCTTTCCAGATCTGGGAGTCCTGGATGAAGAAGATGGTCTTCCCGTCGAGGCTCCAGCGTGCGTTGGAGACGCTTTTCGCGTATCTGCTCAATTGTATGTTCCCCGAACCGTCTGGTGCGCAGCAGAAAAGGTTGCGGCATCCGTGGTTGGCGTTGATGTCGGTGTAGGTCACGCCGTAGAGTATGAGCTTGCCGTCAGGGCTGGGCTGGGGGTCGCTGACCTGACCGAGAGTGAGCATTATTTCCGGAGTGAGGACATTTCCCTCCGCTGCTCCGGCGGCTCCGATATAGCCCGATTCCGCTTTTCCGTTCATTGATTTTCCGATTACTGTGCCGATTACGTACCCTGATGCAAGACAGAGCAGTATGATGGCGATTATGTTTCCTGTCTTTTTCATAATTCGCAAAAATAATAATAAATTTGCGGAAATGGGTGAGTTGAAGTCTGGAATACAGTATTTGAGTGGAGTTGGTCCCAAAAGGGCTGAACTTTTGAAGCGTGAACTGGGGTTGGAGACACTGGAAGACCTCATCGATTTCTACCCTTTCCGCTACATAGACCGCAGCGGTATCCAGAAGATAGCGTCGATAAGTTCTTCGGCGGCATCCGTCCAGATACTGGGCCGTGTCGTGAGGACTACGCTTTACGGCCCCGGCAGTTCGCTTTTGTGCCAGACCGGCTTCGACCAGGACGGGAAGATATTCACTACGGAGGCCCCGGTCCAGCAACGCGGCTCCTCCGGCTCTTCGTCCGCCAATATACGCTTCAACATTGCCAAGCGCCTCAGCGTCATCGTCGAGGATGACAGCGGCAGGATAGAGATGGTGTTCTTCAAGGGCATCAAGTGGAATTATGGCAGAATGATCCCGGGCTCCGTGTTCCTTTTCTTCGGGAAGCCTCAGGAGTACGGAGGCCGCTGGAGCATAGTCCATCCTGAGGTGGACGCGCCGCAGGAGGGCTCGATGTCGCAGGGCGCCCTGAGCGGCGTCTATCCTTCGAGCGAGAAGTTGAAGACCGGCGGCATCACCGGGAAGGTGATGTGCCGCCTGGAGCAGTGTGCGCTGAGCCTCTGCCTTCCCGAAATCAAGGAGACGCTTCCTGAGTACGTGCTTCGCGACCTCGGTCTCTGCGGCCGTCAGTATGCACTCAAGAACATCCATTTCCCAAGCGATTCCACGGCACTGGAGCGAGCGCAGAGGCGTCTCAAATTCGAGGAACTCTTCCTTTTGCAGCTGAGCCTGCTGAAGCAGAAGTTCATACGCAGCCGCAGCGAGAAGGGCATTGTGATGCCCCACGTCGGCCAGGCGTTCCACGATTGCTATAATGCGCTTCCATACAGCCTCACCGGCGCACAGCAGCGCGTGATAAAGGAGGTTCGTGATGATATGCGCAGCGGGAGCCAGATGAACCGCCTGCTTCAGGGTGACGTCGGCTCCGGCAAGACGATGGTGGCTGTGCTGAGCTGCCTCATTGCGGTCGGCAACGGCCATCAGGCCTGTATCCTCGCTCCGACGGAAGTGCTTGCGCAACAGCACTTTGCGAATATCAGCAAGTATCTTGCGCCCACTTCGGTGAACTGTGCCCTCCTTACCGGGAGCACGACTCGGAAGCAGCGCCGTCCTCTGATGGAGGGGCTCGCCGACGGCAGCATCGATATCGTCGTGGGTACCCACGCCCTGCTCGAGGACCCTGTGACCTTCCATTCGCTGGGCCTCGCGGTGATCGACGAGCAGCACCGTTTCGGAGTGGACCAGCGTGCCCGGCTCTGGCAGAAAGGGCCGCTTGGCGAGGGTGGCGTCACCGTGCCTCCGCACGTGCTTGTGATGACAGCCACGCCTATCCCGCGCACCCTTGCGATGACGCTGTGGGGCGATCTGGACGTCTCGGTGCTTGATGAGATGCCTCCGGGACGCAAGCCTGTGAAGACGATGTGCAGCACGCCGTCGAAGAAGCCGCAGATGTACAAGTTCCTGCGCGACGAGATTGCCAGAGGCCGCCAGGTATTCGTGGTCTATCCGATGATATTCGAGAACGACAAGCTGGATATCCGCAATGTCGAGCAGGGGTATGAGGAGATCCTTTCCCGCTTCCCTCTGAAGGACGGGTACAAGGTCGCCCTTGTCCACGGCCAGCAGACGTCGGAGGAGAAGAATTTCAATATGGATGCATTCGTGGCCGGCAGAGCCCACATCCTCGTGTCCACTACCGTGATAGAGGTGGGTGTGGACGTACCCAATGCCAGCGTGATGGTGATCGAGTCAGCTCAGCGTTTCGGCCTCAGCCAGCTCCATCAGCTCCGGGGCCGTGTGGGCAGGGGAGCGGAGAAGTCGTATTGCGTCCTTGTCAGGGACCTGAAGACCTCGAAGGAGGCCCAGGAGAGGCTTGACCTGATGTGTGCGACCGAGGATGGCTTCGAGATAGCCGAGCGCGATATGCAGATGAGGGGGCCCGGCGACCTCGAGGGAACCCAGCAGAGCGGTCTCCCCATCAACCTGAAGATTGCTTCGCTTGCAAGGGACGGACGGATGCTCGAGGAGGCGAGGGGCTATGCTTCCCACGTGCTCGAACTTGACCCGACCCTGTCGCGTCCGGAAAACGCGCTGCTCGAAAAGGAGCTCCGCAAAGGGCGTTTCGACATCAGGGATTACAGTAGAATATCGTAAGGCTTGCCGGCGGAGCTCCGCGATGCGGCAGACAGTTGTCGCTGAGAGGCGTGTCCACCCCCGGACACGGGTAGGGGGAGGGGCCCGGCGGCAGCAAGTTATCGCGCAGCGATGACGCAGATGACGCTGGGAGGGGCCGGAACGAGCGAAGCGAGTGGAGTCCTCTCAGCGGCAAGCTGCTGCCGCTGCGGAGCCTTGCTCGGTTGGCTATTTGTTCCTCGGGTGGTGCTGCAGGATGTCGGACTGCCAGGTGGAGGAGTCGATATGGGTGTAAATCTCGGTCGTAAGGATGCTCTCGTGTCCGAGCATTTCCTGGACGATACGTATGTCGGCGCCGTTTTCGATGAGGTGCGTGGCGAATGAGTGGCGGAAGGTGTGGGGGGAGATGTCCTTCCGTATCCCGGCAAGCAGCGCCTGTGTCTTGACCATATTGAAGACGGAAACGCGGCTCATCGCCTTGCCGAAGCGGTTGAGGAATACGGTGTCGTCGAAGGCGGGGGAGGCGGGCTCCGGCCTCTGCTCCAGATAGGCCCTGTATGCGTCTATGGCCATCCCTCCTATCGGGACTATCCTTTCCTTGTTTCCTTTGCCGATGACGCGTATGAACCCCTCGTTTTCGTAAACCCGGGACATCTTCAGCTCGCAGGCCTCGCTGACACGCAGCCCGCAGCCGTAGAGGATTTCAAGTATCGCCTTGTCGCGCAGTCCGTTCCAGCTGCGCGTGTCCACGCTGTCGAGAATGGCGCTGACTTCTTCGACGCTGAGAACCTCGGGGAGGTAGCGTCCCGTCTTGGGCCTGTCTATCAGATCGACCGGATTGTCGGACTTCTCGCCTTCTGCCACAAGCCAGTCGAAGAAGGACTTGAGGGAACTCAGAAAACGGCTCTGGCTGCGTTTGGAGATGTCTTTTCCGGACTCAAGGAAGCCGAGTATGTCTTCGGCGGAAATGTTTTCCGGCGCGGCGTCGCAGGCTTCCAGCAGGCTGCGGACATCGGAGACATACGACGTCACGGTGTTGGGGGACATCGCCCTCTCCACCTTCAGGAAGTATGAGAAGCCATTCAAGGCGGCCTTGTCTGTCATATCACCAAAGTTAATCCATTTGTCAAGAAATAGCAAGACGCATATGCCGGAATGAATGAAAAAGCGTATATTTGTGCTTGTGAAAAAGAGTCTGCTGATATTGCTGTCCTGCGCAATCGCGCTTCAGGGCTGCCATAAGCACGAAGGCGATGCTCCTGTCTTCGAGCATTACCGCAACGTGTTCGTGGTGATGCAGTTCGGTTTCAACAATCTCTCCCCGGATATGAAGACCAACGAGAAACAGCTTCTCAGCGGCTACAGTTCACCTTCCGGGAATGATACGAGGATTGCCCGCGTACCTCATCTCTATGATGATGACGTGCTCCTGCACTATACCCATTTCCCCGTCACCCCGGGCAATTACACAAGCCAGACCAGACCCAGCCTCTGCCGTGTCTATATCGACAATTCCGGGAGGGTGGCGCACGATACCCTGGCCGTCTATCCCTACGGCAGCGGAGTCGATGTTCAGACTGTCTCCGATGTCTTCAACCGTGCCCGCGACCTTTATCCCGCGGACACCTACGGGGCCATCCTTTCGTCCCACGGTACGGGCTGGCTCTATTCGGCGGTCGGTGGAAAACCCAAGGCCGTCCTTTCTTCCCTGTCCTCCGAACCGGATGCTGAAGCCCTGCGCCGCAGCTATGAAGGCCGCGGGGAACTCCTGAAGAGTTTCGGTGACCAGTTCTATCAGTCCGCCCCCGGCGCTACCACGGAGCATTCCGAGATCGACCTGCCGTCCTTCCGCCTTTCGATTCCGTTCAAGCTGGACTATCTCATACTGGATGCCTGCCTGATGGGCGGTGTCGAGACCGCGTACGAGCTGCGGGAGAAGGCCGGGCTCATCGCGTTTTCCCCTTGTCCCATCCTGTCCAAGGGCTTCTATTACCCTACGATGCTGGAACACTGTTTCGGACCGTCGAAACCCGATGTGAAAGCCATCTGCGAGGACTATTACGACTTCTACCAGAACCGGTACAGCAATCATTCCTGTACAATCACGCTCATCGACACCGATGGCCTCGAGCGTCTTGCCGCTGCGGCGAAAACCATCATTGACGCGCACAGGGCTGCCATCTATGCCCTGAATCCCCAGCCGGGCGGATATTTCGACCCGATGCCATATTACGACGATATCCAGTATTACTATGACTGGGACTACGCCGAGATATTCTGCGACTTCAGGGACATCCTCTCGAAATGCGGGGCCGATGATTCCGAACTGGCGGAACTGGATGCGGCGCTGGAGGCCTGCGTTGTCTATAAGGCCCATACCGCCTCTTTCCAGGGCCTTCAGATACGCAGATACAGCGGTATGAGTATGTATCTGCCGCGGTCCAGGTGGCCGGTCCTCAACACATTTTATCGTGGCCTTGAGTGGAATCTGGCCACGGGCTTGGTGGAGTAAGAATATTTTATTATATTTGCGCCGCATTTCGAAAACCTCCGGGTTTTGGTGCAATGGGTCCCTGACCCTTTCAGGGATGAGTAACACATTTTTATATTAAACAAAATGCAGCATTTCGAACTTAACGGCACACTCCGTCAGACCGGTAACAAGGCCGTAATCAAAGCTTTCCGCAAACAGGGCCTCGTTCCCTGCAACCTCTATGGATGTGGTGTGGACAATGTCCTTTTCACCCTCGATGCAAAGGCACTCAAGGCAGTCACCAACACTCCTGCATCCTACATCATCGACCTCAACCTTGACGGCAAGAAATATACCGCCATCCTTCACGAGCTCCAGTGGCATCCCGTTACCGACGAGTGCCTCCACGTCGATTTCCTCGCAGTCAGCGACAAGAAGCCCGTCACCATCAGCGTTCCCCTCGTGATCAGCGGCCACGCCCTCGGTGTACAGCAGGGTGGTAAGTTTGTCCAGATCCTCCGTTCCGTGAAGATCAGCGCAGCTCTTGACAAACTTCCCGACAACATCAACGTCGACATCACCCCTCTCGGACTCGACAAGAAGTTCAGGGCAGGCGACATCAAGGTCGACGGCGTACAGGTAGTTACGGACAAGGACGCCATCATCTGTATGGTCAACTCCACCCGCAACTCCGTAGCAGAAGCTGCAGCAGAGTAATCTGAGCGCTTGTGTCTGACAGAAACTATCTGGTGGTCGGTCTCGGCAACATAGGTGCCGAGTACGAAAGGACCAGACATAATATGGGATTTATGGTATTGGATGCCTGGGCTCAGGCGTCCAATGCTGTTTTTGAGACCAGACGTTACGGAGACGTCTGCGAGATAAGGGAGAAGGGGCGCGTCTTCACGCTTCTCAAGCCATCGACATATATGAACCTCAGCGGCAATGCCGTCAGGTACTGGCTCCAGGCTCTTGACATACCTGTCGGGAACCTGATGGTGATATGCGACGACCTCAACCTGCCCTTCGGCACCCTTCGTATGAGGGGGAACGGCAGCGACGGCGGACACAACGGACTCAAGAACATCCAGGAACTCATATCCACCACTTCCTATGCCCGTCTCAGAATGGGGATAGGACACGATTTCGCGAAAGGACAGCAGGTGGATTTCGTGCTTGAGAAACTTGACCCGTCCCAGATGGAGAATATGCCGACCCTTTGTGAGTGGGCCCGCAATGGCGTGAAGGACTGGGCTTTTGCAGGAATTCAGTGTGCAATGAACGAGGTTAACTCAAAAAAACTTTGATTTTTTTCAAAATGTTTGGTTATAATCGTTTTTTGCATTATCTTGCAAAGCGTTAGCAAATAATAACACCATTTATAAACCTTTTAAAAACCAAAATCATGAAACAGATTGTTGAAAAGATCAACGCTGAAATCGCTGAATTCCAGAAGAACGCAGGCGCTCAGCTCGAGAAAGGAAACAAGGCAGCAGGCGCACGCGCTCGCAAGGCCGCTCTCGAACTTATGAAGGACCTCAAGGAGTTCCGCAAGGCTTCTATCGCTGAGGCGAAGAACTAATCTTTTTTCGGAAAGAATCATAGCCGGGTCCACTGAACCGGCTATTTTTTTAAGAATATGTTTATTCTCCAACCTCTTATACTCCTGACCCTTATCTCTGCAGGTTAGCGATATGGCTCCGTTGCCATAGGCGCATTCTCCGGCATAGGACTGGCAATCCTGGCCTTCGGCTTCGGAATGACTCCGGGCACACCTCCCACTGACGTCATATATATTATTATTGCGGCAGTCACCTGCGCAAGCATAATGAGCGCTGCCGGCGGTATGGATTATCTCATCCAGTTCGCCGAGCGGCTGATAAGGCGTCACCCGCAGCACATCACCATCCTCGCGCCCCTGTGCACCTTCACCCTGACGGTCCTTGTCGGTACCGGTCACGTCGTCTATACGCTGATGCCGATAATCGCCGATGTGGCCCTGAAGAAGGGCGTGCGTCCCGAAAGACCCTGCGCCGTAGCCTCCATCGCATCCCAGGTCGGAATCACCAGTTCTCCCATTGCTGCTGCCGTCGTGGCATTCTCGACGATATCGGCTGCAAACGGGTTCCCTGTCACGATCCCGCAGATAATGATGGTCACGCTGCCTGCCGGGTTCTGCGGAGTCCTGCTTGCGGCCTTATGCTCCACCAGGCGCGGAAAGGACCTCGACAAGGATGAGGAATTCCAGAAGAGGCTGGCAGACCCGGAAATGAGGGCGTATATGTACGGTGACGTGAACAGCACCCTCGGGCAGCAGATCAGCCGCAAGGCGAAACTCTCGGTCTGGATACTGCTGGCTGCGATAGCCTGCATAGTGCTTCTGGCCTGCTTCCATTATTCCCATATCAAGATGAATCTGGCGATACAGATCGTGATGCTGTCGGCTTCCGGACTGATGATATTCCTGTGTGACGTCAAGCCGAACCAGGTAGCGGGCAATGCCGTTTTCCGCAACGGGATGGTGGCCGTGATAGCCATCTTCGGCGTGGCCTGGATGGCCGACACCTTCTTTGGGGCCTATGTCGAGGATATGAAAAGCAGTTTCGGAACCCTGATGGCTGCAAAGCCCTGGCTTATTTCCATTCTGTTTTTCCTGACATCGATGCTGCTGAACTCACAGGGGGCTGTCGTTGTCGCGATGCTGCCTCTCGCTTATTCCTTCGGCATCCCGGGATACGTGCTGCTCGGCGTGCTTCCGAGCGTCTATGGGTATTTCTTCATCCCCAATTATCCTTCCGACCTGGCGACGGTCAACTTCGACAAGAGCGGGACGACCAGGATAGGCAAATACCTTTTCAACCACAGCTTCATGATGCCGGGCCTTGTCAGCGTCATATCCTCCTCCGCTATCGGACTGGCCATATCGGCCCTGCTGTTCGCCTGATTATTTGCAGTAATCGAACGGCGGCTTCCTGTCGCCCTGCAATTGTTTGTATTCGAAGTCAGCGCCTCTCGTGGCGCTGTATTCGTCTTTGATGCGCCCGATGAGTGCGGGGTCGCCGAACAGGTCGAGGGCGGTGAGATATTGTATCCTGGCCACGTTCAGCAGGACTTTTGTGCCTATGCCCGAGCCCGCAGAGGCAGCAACCTGCCAGCTGTGGAGCGAAGAGGCTTTGGGGAATGCGGCATATCTCAGTGTCGCCATCGGAACGACCTGGGACACGTTGCCGGCATCGCTTGAAGCCCCTTTCGCTTCACGTTTCCCGAGTCCCTCCGATATCCTGGTGAAATTGGACAGGTCGTCCGGCTCCTTCCCCGAGTTCTTGAAAATCTGGCGGCAATATTCCTTCTCGTCCTCGTCCAGAACCGTTCCTCCGACTTTCTTGAGGTTCTTCAGATAGACCTCGGAGAGGGCTTCGTTGATGAATCTTTCGTATGAGCCGTTGATGACCTCGTAGCTCATTGTCGTGCCTGTCCCCAACGCTGCGCCCTCGGCTGCCTTGACCGCCCTGCCCAGCAGGGGGATGAGATTCGTGCCTTTGGATGAGCGGATGTAGTAGCAGACCTGGGCGAAATTCGGAACGACGTTCGGAGCCTGTCCGCCTCCCGTTATCGCGTAATGGATGCGGGTGTCCGGAGTGACGTGTTCCCTCATAAGGTTCATAAGGTAGTTGAAGGATTCGACACCGTCGAGTGCGGAGCGGCCTTCCCAGGGTGCGCTGCCGGCGTGGGCGGATTGTCCGTGGAAAGTGAAGACGACCCTGACGTTGGCGAGGCCCGTCCACAG
>JAKSKA010000179.1 GCA_024401915.1 Bacteroidales bacterium | reverse complement strand
GGATCGCTTGCGGCGCTCAGCACGCGGCAGCCTTCCTGCGGCCAGGCGAGATGGGCGGTCTCCCCGGCATCAGGCCTGGCAGGGACCACCGTGGCGCAGCTGCAGTCGGGCCTGCAGTTCACTTCATTCCTTTCCCAGCGCTCCAGCGCAGTGAGCGTGAGCTTGAAATAGTCGGAATAACCGGCATCGAGTTCTGTCCTGTCGACCTTATAGACTATGAGCCCGCGGGTTCCGCAAAAGCTGTCCCTGGAGCTGTTGTCACGACATTCGAAAAGGTAGCGTTCGCCACTTGTCGGACCATCATAATAAAGGCATTTCCCTCCGCGGGAAAGCGGAGAAAGCCTGTAATGACCTGCAGCGAGAGGCTCCATCACGGCACTGCCCAGAGCGTCCAGTTCAACGGCGCAGAGGAAGGGTGGCGTATGGCCGCAATCGTTGCGCAAGCCGCCATCCATAAGCGAAAGCGACTTCCAGAGGGCTTTCGAGACGCCGCCGCTGAGTTCCCCGTCCGTGTCGTAGAGATCGGGCAGTCCGAGCACGTGGGCATACTCGTGGACAAAGGTTCCGAGGTCGGCAAATGACTGTCCGTCAGGACCTTTCTCCGTAGAGACAGTGATGCTTTCGACCTTCTTGCCCTGGATCGTAAAAGCGGAGACGTACTTCGACAGCAGGGTCTGGCAGGGATGGAAATACTCCTCCCCTTTCCCGTCCGATTCGGCATAGCCGGCGAACAGGAAACAGATGTTGTCTATGGTTCCGTCATTGTCGCAGTCGAAGCTGCGGAAATCGAAGCCATCTTCGGCTGCCTGCCTGCACGATTTCTGGACGGCTTCCCCGAGTCCCGAATCGCGTCCTCCGGCTCCGTTTGCCCCATAGTGGGCAAGGGTCCCCGGCAGCCTTACCGGCGGAGCGGCGACAAAGCGTATCTGCTCCTTGCTGCAGGGCTGGCTGTTGAAGTAATCGGAAGCGGCGGAGAGCAGCGGGTCGAGTTCTGCCGGACCGCCGGCAAAGTGGACGTCGCTGAAATCGACGGGGATGACTGGCACGCGCAGCTCCTGCGCAGCCGCCATCAGAGGCAGCAGCGAGAAGAGCAGTATTAGCGCATATCTTTTCAAGCCAGAAGGAAGGACCGCATCTTTTTGGGGAAATCCGGGTCCTCGTCATAGACGGCGTGGCCCGTTCCTTCATAGACAAGGGGCTTGCAGCCGAAGAGTCCGGACAGGTCGGAGATGCCCCCTGAGCCCAGGACCGTATCGTCAGAGGCGCCGCAGACCATTGCCTCATACTGCCTTCCGGCCCTGACCGATGCGGCCAGCTCATCGTGGATATCGAAAGTGGCCGTGGCCCGTGCCAGGACGGCGAAACGCTTCATCTCCTCCGGCGTCCCGTCCTTTTCGAGAACGCGGAATGCACGCTCGAACCTGTTGTAGAATCCGGGCGAATAGACACGCGAGAAGACATCCCTGTTCAGTTTTTCCGGATCGGCGGCGAGGGAGAGATCTTCCCAACGCCCCATCACCTCGATGCTGCGGGCGCACTGGCGGGTGATGGTCGAAGCGAGGACCAGACGGCGCACGAGGCCGGGATGGCGCAGCGCGAGCTCCAGCGCGATCATCCCACCCTGCGAAGCTCCGTAGATGTCGGCGCGGCCGATGCCGAGACTCTCCATCGCGGCTGCGGCATCCGACGCCATTTCAGCAATAGAAAGGCCTTCAGGGACATTCCTGCGCCTTTCAAGCAGCCATACGGTATAGTCATCCGCAAGACAGGAGAAAGCAGATGCGACGCTCCCGGCGGAATCTATGACGGAATGAAGGCTCATCCCGGGAATGATGACGAGATGCGCCGGGCCGTGCCCGAAAACGGCGAAGTCCGTACGGACCCCGCCGCTTTCAACCGTATCAGTCCTGAAGTCCATTATTTGTTGTCAGGGAGGGCGACGTGATAAGAGATCTCAAGAGGGGTATCGACGTCGGTGAGATAGTTCATCACCTTGAAATTCACGTCGAACTCCGATGCGGGATATTCCCTGTTCCCCTTGACCGGGTTGACCTTTATCGTGAACTCCTCGCCGGGATTGAGGATTACGTCCTTGATGTAATAGACATTCTCACTGCCGCTGCCCTTCACCAGATGGGCGGGGATAGAGGAGACGTTCTTGATCTTGATGGCGACCTGCCTTCCGGCAACGACCTTGGACTGGATGCAGGCGTGATAAAGAGGCTCGAGATATTCCTTGCGGCCAAGGACCTTGCCGCTGCACAGAACCGCAGTGCGGCGGGCATCGAGAGCCTCGCGGACGGCTTTTGTGTTACGCCCGGTGGCGAATACCAGGGTCATAGGCCTGTACTCGCCGCGCTCGTAATCGACGAGCCTGT
>JAKSKA010000178.1 GCA_024401915.1 Bacteroidales bacterium | reverse complement strand
GCCATAGATCCCGCTGCGGAAAAGCGCAAAGGAATAAATGGCGACGTCGAAGAAGCCGAACACGAAGGTCAGGATGCGGCCGTTGGCGGACAGCACAGTGTTCACGACGCCCATAATGGCGCCGACTGCTGCGACAAGCAGCATCAGGGTCCCGTCGGAAGCGGCGCGTATCTTTATCGTGGATGCAATCACCACTGCCACGATCATCCCTATCAGGATGAACGCATTGAAGACGGTATTGAAATTGAGCTTTTTCATCATTTGTTGAGTTCGGAAAGTATTTTCCCGGCAAGGGAAGGTCCGACAAGCGAGGAGAGTTCCTCCGTGGAGGAGGCAGCGATGCGCGCCACGGAGCCGTAATGCATCAGGAGTCTCTCCTCCGTGCGGGCTCCGACGCCCTTTATCGCGCTGAGTGCGGACTGTACCTGGGCCTTGCTGCGCAAGGAGCGATGGAAGGTGATGCCGAAGCGGTGGGCCTCGTCGCGAATATGCGTCACGAGTTTGAAAGCCTGCGAGTTGCGGTCCAGGAAAAGAGGATAGGGGTCCCCCACCCTGATGACTTCCTCCATACGCTCCGCAAGACCGACGACGGTGAGCTTGTCCTGGATGCCGAGCTCGCACAGGGCCTGCCAGGCGAAATTCAGCTGTCCCTTGCCACCATCTATTATAATAAGCTGAGGAAGGTCTTCCGGGTTTTCCGCGAGCATCCGCGAATAACGCCTGTTGACCACCTCCTTCATCGAAGCATAGTCATTGGCGCCGACGACAGTCTTTATCTTGAACTTCCTGTAATCGCTTTTCGCAGCCGTTCCGCCACGGAAGACGACGCAGGCCGCCACTGGGTTGGTACCCTGGATGTTCGAGTTGTCAAAGCACTCGATGTGGTCGGGGGCAACCTTCATCCCCAGCGCGGCGCGCAGTTCCTCGACGACAGCGGCACGGTAGCCGTCAGGGTCGGTGTGCTCACGGACACGCAGGGCATTCATACGGAACTCCCTCGCGTTGCGGTCGCTCAGTTCGAGCAGCGAAAGTTTCTCCCCGCGCGAAGGGATGTGGAACTCAGAACCCGGGATACTGACGTCGGGCAGGAAGGGCACGATGATCTCGCGCGCGAGGGCGCCGAACTTGGCGGAGATTTCCGCGATGAAGGTGCTGAGCACCGACGCCCTGTCCTCCTCTATCTGCAGCTTGAAGCCGAGATTCAGGGACTGGATTATCGCGCCTCCGCGTATGCGCAGGAAGTTGCCGAATGCCTCCAGGCCGTCGAGGGTCAGGGAGAACACGTCCACGTCGCGCTCGCCGGCAGAGGTGATTATGGACTTGGAATAGTGCTTCTCGAGCGCAGCGATTTTCAGCTTGTAGGCCTGCGCATCCTCGAAACGGAGCTCATCGGCCGCCTTCTGCATCTCGCTGCGGTAGCCGCGTATCACGTCGCCAAGGCCGCCGCTCAGCAGGCTCACTATCTCATCTATGCAGGCTCCGTATTCCTCGCGGGAGATGGCGCCGACACAGCAGCCCCGGCAGCGCCCCAGATGCATATCGAGACAGGGGCGGAACTTGTGGCGCAGTATGGCCTGGGAGTCTATCCTGTATTTGCACGAGCGCAGCGGATAGTTCTCGCGGAAGAAGTCGAGCAGGGCGTATGCGTGGCCGACGGAGCTGTAGGGGCCGAAATAGCGGGAACCGTTCTGCTCCAGCCGGCGCGTCAGGAACACGCGCGGGAACTCGTCGCCGCTGACGCAGATCCAGGGATAGGTCTTGGAATCCTTGAGCAGGATGTTGTAACGCGGCTTATACTGCTTGATGAGGTTGTTCTCCAGCAGCAGCGCATCCGCCTCCGAGTCCACGACGTAGTACTGCAGGTCTGCGATTTTCGAGACGAGGATGCGGGTCTTGGCGTTAAGCCTGTCCGGGTCCACGAAATACTGCGACACTCGTTTGAAGAGGTCCTTTGCCTTGCCGACATATATCACCGTCCCGGCAGCATCGTAGTAGCGGTACACGCCCGGAGAATGAGGAAGAAGCTTTATTTTATCCCTTACGTCCATAAAGAGGCCGTACAGTTGTGATTCTTTGCTGTTACAAAAATATGGCTCCGTTCTCACGGGGCCGTTCTTTTGATATTTTCAGAGTTTTTATTTCTGCTCACGACGGGGACGACGGTCGCCGTCACGACGGCCGCGACGATCGCCACCACGGCGGTCACCGCCACGGTTCTGGCTGGAAGCCTGTGCGTTTGCGGCTGCGAGGGCTGCAGGAGTGAGGTCCTGCTTGCCATACTTCTCACCGTTGCAGATCCAGACCTTGATGCCGAGTGTACCGACCTTGGTGTTGGCTACTGCGAGTGCGTAGTCGATATCAGCACGGAATGTGTGGAGA
>JAKSKA010000177.1 GCA_024401915.1 Bacteroidales bacterium | reverse complement strand
AGGGACAGGTAGGAGAGCTGGAAACCTACCGAGTCTATCGCCTCCGGGTTGAAAAGAAGCTGCAGGGTCAGTGCAGAACAGAAAACGGACAGCGGTCCGCGTTCCCTCGACGGGCTCAGCCGGGACAGTTCATTGAGCAGTATGAAGAGGAAGGCGCGCACAAGCGACGGTGACGCAGCCGTCATAAGGGTGTAGAAGGCCGAAAAAAGGATTATAAGCGCTGACCTTGTCAGCTTTGCGGCGCGCGAGTTGCCCAGCAGGGAGAGCAGTTTCGAAAGAATGGCGTAGATCACGCCGAGATGCAGGCCGGACAGCGCGAGGATATGGGCGGCGCCGCTGTCCCGGAATGCCTTCACCGTTGCCGGAGCTAGCCCGCTGCGGTCTCCTGTCAGCAGGGCGCACAGCAGGGAAGTGGTGGACTCGCGGCTGAAGCCGAGTGCGGCGATACGGGCTTTGAGGAATCCGAGGCACTCTGCCGGCAGGCCGGAATCCGGGACCTGCAAACGGCGTCCGGGATTCAGGAAGGCATTCGCCCGGCACAGGAAACCGAGCGCGAAGAACAGAAGTACCGTCCAGACCATCCTTTTCCCGGAACGGCAGGCCAGACACAGCAATATCGCGGAAACGGCGCACGAGACCGCTGCGGACGGGTATGCCGCCGCTCCGTATCTTCCGAGCATCAGCGATGCTGACGCCACTCCTGCTGCAAAGGGTATTGAAACCGCCCCGATATCTCCCGCTCCTTCCATATTCAGATTACCTCGCAAATTAGATATATTTTTTGTAATTTTGCAAGTTGTAGAGAAACAAAAACACATTATGGTAATCCTTGTAATAAATTGCGGAAGTTCCTCCATCAAGTACCAGCTGCTTGATATGAAGGACGATGAAGTCTATTCAATCCTGGCCAAGGGTCAGGTCGAGAAGATCGGCCTCCCCGAAGGCCGTCTCACACATACCCCCACCGGGCGCGAAAAATTCGTCAACGACCTCCCCATACCCGACCACACAGTCGGTATGAAACTCGTCCTGGATGCCCTCGTGGACAGCGATCACGGTGTTCTCAAGTCGTTCGACGACATCGAGGCCGTCGGCCACCGCATCGTCCAGGGTGCGGATTTCTTCTCCGGGAGCGCAATCGTGAACGAGGATGTCATCAAGAAGATAGAGATATGCTGCGAGTTCGCACCTCTCCATAATCCCGCACACCTTCTCGGCATCCACGCCATAGAGAAAGTCCTTCCCCAGGTGCCCCAGGTCGTCACTTTCGATACCGCGTTCCACCAGACGATGGAACCTTACGCCTATATGTACGCCCTCCCTTACGAGTACTATGAGAAATACCGCGTACGCCGTTACGGCGCCCACGGCACCTCCCACCAGTACGTCAGCCAGAGGGGCGCGAAACTTGCCGGAATCGACCTCGGCCATTCCCGCATCATCACCTGCCATATCGGTAACGGCAGCTCCGTGACCGCGATCAAGGACGGAAAGTGCATAGACACCTCTATGGGCTTCACTCCCCTCGAAGGAATGATAATGGGTACGCGCTGCGGAGTCATCGACCCCAACATCGTACCTTATATCATGAAGAAGGAGAACCTCACTCCCGACCAGATGACGGAGATAATGAACAAGAAGAGCGGCTTCCTCGGACTCTCTGGCATCAGCTCCGATGCCCGCGATATGGACGAGGCCGTGAAGAAAGGCGACAAGAGGGCCAAGATCGTCCTCAAGAAACTCACCTACGACATCATAAAGCTCGTGGGCGGTTACATAGCCGAGATGAACGGCGTCGACCTTATCGTCTTCACCGCCGGTATCGGCGAGCACAACGCCTGGTTGCGCCGCCGCGTTATGGAGAGCCTTGCCTACATCGGCGTGAAACCCGATTTCGAGGCCAACGAGAACGCGAAGGACGAGACCATCATCTCCGCTCCGGGTTCCGCTGTAAAGGTCGCAATGATACCTACGGACGAGGAACTCGTGATAGCCCGTGACACAATGCATTTAGTTTCAGAACTTTAGAATAATGGCACTTATTGACCAGATCATCGCGCGCGCAAAGTCGGACAAGCAGCGCATCGTTCTCCCCGAGTCCCTCGAGGAGCGTACGATAAAGGCGGCCGACAGGGCATTGGCCGATTCCCTTGCAGAGATCATCCTCATCGGCAACAAGGAGAAGATTATGGATTATGCGGCATCCCTCGGCCTTGAGCACATAGGGGAGGCCACGATCATCGACCCCGAGACTTCGGAGAAGACGGAGCAGTATGCGAACCTTCTTTACGAGCTCCGCAAGAACAAGGGTATGACTCCCGAGCTTGCTGCACAGCAGGTTCTCAACCCTCTCTATTTCGGTTGTCTCATAATCAAGAGCGGAGATGCTGACGGCCAGATCAGCGGCGCCCTCTCGACTACCGGCGCGACCCTCCGTCCCGCCCTCCAGATCATCAAGTGCTCGCCCGGCATCAGCTGCGT
>JAKSKA010000176.1 GCA_024401915.1 Bacteroidales bacterium | reverse complement strand
TAGCTGGCGTAAAAGATAATCTTTCCTATCGCCGTATATCCCTGAAGGACTGGATTCTGGCAAAGGACAAACTCGATCGAGCCGTTCCTGAGACACTCGCCGTTCCTGGAGGTCAGGTCAAAACTGGAGACGACGGGGTTCCCGGCTCCGAGCGCCCTGACTGCATCCGCGATTATGTGCCCCCTCGAACTCAGCACGGCAATGCCGCCGACGTCGGGATTCGCTTCGAGTATCCTCTTCACCTCGGCCCTGTCGGACCGGCTGTCACCGGGGCGCATCGTCACGCAGACAAGCTTGCGCGAAGGATTGTTGAGAGAGAGATACTCCCTTGCCGCATCCTCCCTCGCGTTCTGGTTGAGGGCCTCGAAGACAGGGCTGGTGAACTTGACCAGCAGTATGGACCTTCCTTCAGGAGTGAAACGGTCCATCAGTTTCGCTATCAGGGAGCCGCAGGATTTCTGGTCGGCGCTGATGGTATAGATGGGATTCGTGCCGCTTATCGAATCATCCACGAACACATAGGGGATCTTTTCGCTGTCCAGCCTGCCGCAGAGGTCGATGGACAGTTCCCGGAAGGCCGGCCCGAAGACGACAGCGCTGGGAGATGCAGCCACAAGGGCTTCCGCAGCGGCCGCGAACGAATCCGGATCGAACTTGTCATACGGGAACATCCCGATACTGATGTCCATATCGGAATACTCCTTGCAGGCATTGTCTATCCCCTCGTGGATACAGGACCAATAGTCCCCTGTCTCCGCCGCGGGCGTGATCACGGCAATGACGAATTTCTTCTTCAGCGGAACGGCAGCGGAGTGGACATTGTACACATATCCGACCTTCTCGAGCACCTCCGCCACCTTCTCCCTGCTCTTTTCCGCAACGTTTCCCCTGTTATGGAGCACACGGTCAACCGTACCGGCGGACACGCCGGCCATCTCCGCTATCTGTTTAACCGTAATCTTCATCTGACATCCATTTTCTACAAATATAACTCTTCTTTGTCAAAATATTTGCGTAATGAAGAATAAAACGTAAATTTGCGATGTGTATATACACGAACAATTGCTATGAGTTTCATCAACGAAGATTTCCTGCTTTCCTGCGACAGCGCCAGGGAGCTCTACCACGGCCACGCCGCGAAAATGCCCATCATCGATTACCATTGCCATCTGGTTCCCCGCCAGATAGCCGAGAACATCCAGTTCCGGGACATCACCCAGCTCTGGCTGGTCGACGGCCACTACGGAGACCACTACAAATGGCGCGCTATGAGAGGCAACGGCGTCAGCGAAGACTACATCACGGGCGGCACGCGTTCAAGCTGGGAGACCTTCGAGAAATGGGCGGAGACCGTTCCCTACACGATGCGCAACCCTCTGTACCACTGGACACATCTCGAGCTCAAGCGCGTGTTCGGCATAGACAAGCTCCTCTCCCCTTCGACGGCGAGGGACATCTATGAGGAATGCAACGCCAAGCTCGCTACCGAGGAGTTCCGCGGACAGGCGCTTATACGCAGGTTCGACGTCAGGACGATATGCACCACTGACGACCCTGCAGACGACCTGCGCTGGCACAAGCAGATTGCCGAAAATCCCTTCGGCACCGCGATCCTTCCGGCCTGGAGGCCCGACAAGGCAATGGCTATAAGCGACCCTGCCGCCTACAGGGAATACATTGAGAAACTGGGCGCCGCCGCCGGGATGGAGATCACGAGCTACGCGCGCCTCATCGATGCCCTCAAGCCCCGTCACGACTTCTTCGCGTCAATGGGCTGCGTGCTCTCGGACCACGGTCTGGACACCTTCCACGCCGCAGAATACAGCGAAGCGGAGATAGAAGCCATCTTCGGCTAGGTGACGGCCGGAACGACGCCCGACCCTGTCGAGAACGACAAGTTCCAGAGCGCCCTTCTCCACGACTGCGCCGTTATGGACGCCGAGTCAGGCTGGGCACAGCAGTTCCACATCGGTGCCATCAGGAACAACAACAGCGCAATGTTCCGCGCCGTCGGTCCCGATACGGGATACGACGCCATCCACGACCTGAGCTGCGCCGCCGCAGGCCACCGCTTCTTCGACTCCCTCGCAGCGGAAGGCAAGCTTGCGAAGACCATACTCTACTGCCTGAATCCCAAGGATTACGAGGTGCTGGCCACAATGGCCTACACCTTCAACGACGGCAGCGTTCCCGGCAAGATGCAGCTGGGCAGCGGATGGTGGTTCCTCGACCAGGAGGAAGGTATGCGCAAGCAGATGAACACGCTCAGCAACCTCGGTCTGCTCAGCCGCTTCGTCGGTATGCTGACGGACAGCCGCAGCTTCATCAGCTACCCGCGCCACGAGTACTTCCGCCGCATACTTTGCGACCTCATAGGCCACGACGTCGAAAGTGGCAGACTGCCCGCCACCGCAAAGGACATCATCGGCAGGATGGCCGAGGAGAATCGCAACACCACAGCGAAGCACTACACCAACGACTGATCACTGACCAACGAG
>JAKSKA010000175.1 GCA_024401915.1 Bacteroidales bacterium | reverse complement strand
AGGGATAACACTGTGATGAATTATCGATCCAGGAAAGATTTTGTGCGTGGAATCGCCCTTCTGACGCACAAAACGCAATTTTTCAACCGTTTGTGCGTGGAAATGCCATTCTGCCGCACGGAGGCTGCGAAAACGTCGGGGCTTCAAGAAAGTTCCTGCGTTTTTTGTTCGGGGATTCGTACATACGCGAGTGACTCGCGTTTTGTGCAACTTTTTCGTATCTTTGTCGGGATATGAAAACACTGATAGTCACAGACGTCCAATGGGACTTCTATAGTCCGGAAGGATCGCTTTACGTAAAGGGCGGCGAGCTGCTTCCCGAAAAGGTCGCAGAGGCGGCCCGGCTCGCGGACAGGGTGATCTTCACTCTTGACTGGCATCCCGCAGACCATTGCTCCTTCAAGTCGAAAGGAGGGATATGGCCTCCCCATTGCGTCCAATATACCGTCGGCGCCGGCCTTGCGCCCGAGTTCATCCCCATCCTGGAACGAGGTGGGGGTGAAGTGTATCTTTATTATAAGGGTGCGGACAGGAACCGCGAGCAATACGGCGCCTTCGAGAAGCCGGACCCGGTCGTGACGGCCTGGCTGGACAGTAGCGACGAAATCGAGATCTGCGGCATCGCAGGCGACTACTGCGTGCTTGAAACGACAAAGAACATAATAGCGAACCCGGAGTGGCGGAAAAAATTCTCTATGTGCAGGGACTTGACAGTCAGCATAGACGGCGGCGCCACACTCGAGGAGTTCATAACAAAAAACGGCCTGGAATGAGACAGATTGTTACTCATTTTACTGACAACGACCTTTATACCTTCACCTGCCAGTATTACATTCTTGAGACCTATCCGCGCGCGGAGGTGGAGTATACCTTCTTCGACCGCAACGGCGAGGTCTATCCCGAAGGTTTCGCCGCCCTGCTCCAGGAGCAGGTGGACGGAATGCGCAACGTGACCATCACCGACGAGGAGGTGGAGTTTATGAAGACGCGCTGCAACTACCTGCCTCTGTGGTACTTCACCTACCTGCGCGGCTACCGTTTCAACCCGCGCGAGGTCAACGTGAGTCAGGACGCGGAAGGGCATCTTCAGATAACGGTGCGCGGCAAGTGGTTCTCCACGATAATGTGGGAGATGCCGCTGCTCTCCTCGATTTCGGAGCTTGTCCACGAGCTGCGCGGCGACCTGGACCGCTACGACGCGGATCTGGAGCGCCGGCGTGCCTGGGACAAGACGGTGCAGATCCTGGAAGGCGGTCTGGTGCTCGGAGATATGGGCACACGCCGCCGTCTCAGTTTCGCCCATCAGGAAATGGTGATCGCGACGATGAAGGAGGCCTATATGTCGCGCAACGACTGGCCCGGCAAGTTCACCGGCACCAGCAACGTGTGGCTCGCGATGAAATACGACCTCGTGCCTCTCGGGACGATGTCGCACCAGCTCATCAGCTTCGAGGAGAACGTCAGCGGACTGTTCGAATGCAACTTCAACGTGATGAAGAAGTTCAGCGACGTGTATGACGGCGACAACGGCATCTTCCTCTACGACTGCTTCGGCGACCGCGTGTTCTTCTCAAACCTCTCGAAGAGGATGGCGATGATGTACAAGGGACTCAGGGTGGACAGCGGCGACGAGCGCGAGCAGACGGAGAAGATAATCGCGAAGTACAAGTCACTCGGCATCGACCCCTCAACGAAGCAGGTCGTCTTCAGCAATGGGCTGAATGTGGAGAAGGCCATAGAGATCCACAAATACTGCAACGGCAGGGTCCAGGATTCCTACGGCATAGGCACCTTCCTGACCTGCGACGTTACGGACTGCAAGCCTATGAATATCGTCATCAAGCTTACCCGAGGCCGCATCACGGAGCTGCGCTCCTGGCAGGACTGCATCAAGCTGTCGTGCAATCTGACGAAGACGCTCGGAAATGAGGAAAAGTGCAGATATATCCTCGGGCGTCTCGAATCTTGCGCCTGATTGTTTCGGAATACGGGGAATTATTCGTATCTTTATAGCCTTATACGGAAAAACAGTTAACAAACACTAATATGAAACTCAAAAACATTCTTTTAGCACTGGCCGCATCAGTATTTGCCATTGCCGCTTGTTCGAAGACTCAGGAAGACGATTCCGAGCCTTCTCTCACCATCGACCCCAAAGGCGAGATCACCCTTTCTGCCGACGGCGGTTCACAAGTCGTCAAAGTGACATCCAACAAGGACTGGAAGATAGTCAGCGATGTTGACTGGCTCAGCTTCTCGGTTGACGGAAGCGATGTCGCAGGACAGACCATCAAGGCGTCGTCTTCAGCCGTGGAGGTCGAGATCTCCGCTCTCAAGAACGACGGCTTCGAGCGCCAGACCAGCATCAGGTTCAACGGCGGTTCCCAGGCAAAGGCCACCCTTATCGTCAAGCAGGAGGGCGCCCCTACGACCTACACGACCATTGCCGCGGGCCGCGCAATGCTCGGAACCGAGACCAAGATCACCATCGCTGACGGAATAATCAT
>JAKSKA010000174.1 GCA_024401915.1 Bacteroidales bacterium | reverse complement strand
CAGGACTACGAAGCGGTCAAGGACCTCAAGCCCGGTGAGATATCAAAGCCGGTGGAATCGCTTGACAATGAGGGCCGTGACGGAAATACCATCTATAAGATAGTGCGCCTCGACAAGGTGCTTCCCGCCCATACGGCAAGTTTCGAGAACGACTATACCGTGCTTCTGGGCCAGGTCAAGCAGCAGAAGCAGATGAATGCCATAGATGATTTCGTGAAGTCGAAGATTAAAACCACTTATATCGTGATCGACCCGCTTTTTTCTTTTTTTTTCTTCAATGAGTCCGGATGGTCGGAACCGATAAGAAAGGACTGATCCTCTGCATAATCTGCATCCTGTTGCAGTTCTGTGCGCCTCTCTCTGCCCGTGACTCCAAATCCGGACAGAGCGATTCTCTCGTGCGTCTCGTGAAGGGTTCGTCCCTCGAGCTGATAGAGAAGTTCGGCCGTAACTACCGGCGCGCGACCGATGCCACCTTCCTCCACAACGGCACATACCTGATCTGCGACACGGCACTCTGGGACGTGAGCGACAAGGTGATCAACTGCTTCGGAAACGTCCAGGTGATGCAGGGGGAGACGGTGCTTACCAGCGAGAAGCTGGATTATCTCATCGATGAGGACCTGGCGAAATTCAGGGGCGCCGTGGTGCAGCTCAAGAACAAGCAGAACGACGTCCTGCGCACGCGGCACCTTGATTACAACACGAAGGACAGCGTGGCGATATTCCAGAACGGGGCGGCGATGCGCGACAAGGACGGCCAGGTCATCGAAAGTCTCGACGGAACGTATGCGACCTCGTCGAAGGTGTTCACCTTCAACAATAACGTGAATATGTTCACGGATTCCGTCTTTGTCCATACCTCCAGGATGCTGTATCTCGGCGATGAGGACAAGGCCGATTTCGTGGAGCCCATCGATTTCTGGAAGGAGGGCAATATGCTTTCCGCCGGCCTCGGCTGGTATGACCACAAACAGGAGATTTTCTTCTTCCACAGCAATGTCCACGCGCTTTCTGAAACGCAGGAGGCCTGGTGTGATTCCCTCTATTACTATAGGGAGCCGGAGAATATCCTTCTTCTCGGAAAAGCCCAGATCCAGGACACCACACGCAATGTCTATGGCCTCGCCAACCGCATTTTCTACGAGGACAGCCTTTCACGCATCACTATGGAACACGATGCCGCCGTTGCCCTTCGCACGGAGGACGGAGAGAAGGTGGATACGCTGTATATGGGCGCAGACAGGATCGAGTACAGGACGATACCGCTTTGTGACGTCAGCGAAGCGGAGATAAAGAACGCCAAGGCCCGTCTTGACGAGATGATGTTCGACCCTGTCACCGAATTCAGACGCAAGGCTGCGGAAGAGGCCGCACAGGCTGCCGCGAAGGCTGTGGCCGAGGATCCCAACCGCCCGCATCCCGAGAGGGAGCGCGGAAGAGAAGGGAACGGGGACACCCAGGCTGCCGACAGCTTGGCTTCAGGGTTGGCGGCGGCACCTGAACCCGCATTGCCGGACAGCGCTACAGAAGGCGCTGCGCCGCTGGACCGCGTGGCAATGGCTCCGGCCGACAGTCTCGCGCCCTGCGATTCGATAGCCCCCGATTCGACGAAGATAGGCTTCCTGACGGCTCTGCACAAGGTTAAGATATTCCGCAAGGATATCCAGGTCGACTGCGATTCGCTGCTTTACAATGACTTGGATTCGATTGCACGCTTCTTCATCAACCCGGTGATCTGGAACGATGGGAACAGGCAGTACAGTTCGGACAGCCTTTCCGTCCTCGTGAAAGGCGGCGGCGTGGACCGTGCGAGCCTGATGTCCAATGCGTTCATCATCACCCAGGAGGACAGCCTCCTTTTCGACCAGATACGCGGCACGGACGTTATGGCCTATTTTGATTCCACCTCCGCGCTGCGCCGTTTCGATGCGCTTGGAGGAGCGTCCGCGATGTTCTTCCTCCGCGAGGATGACGCCATTGCAACCGTCAACAAGGTTGAGAGCAAGATGCTTTCCGCAACGATGAAAAACGGCGAGCTGGAGCGTGTCCATTATTTCGAATCCCCGAAGAATGATGCCTGGCCGCTTGCCCAGATGGCTTCCGACGAATTGCGGATGAAGGGCTTCAACTGGCAGCCTGAAAGGAGACCGGAAGGCCCGGAATCCATTACGCCACTTAAGATAATCCCTTCGGAAAGAGAGTATTACGAGTCGAAACCCCAGGCTTCCTTCCGCCAGACGGATATCTATTTCCCCGGCTATATGTCGGGTGTTTACAAGTCCCTGGAAGAGGCGAAGGTGCGCAAGGCTGCCGCAGATGCGGAGAAGAAACGCCTTGCTTCCCTTTCCGATACTTCCCGCGTGGCGCAGGATGCTCCGGCGCTTGACTCGGTGGCGGTGAATATCCCGACGTCCGATTCGCTGGCTCAGATGACCCGGAAGGCGGCCTCCGACACCCTCGCTGTGGGGACGGATTCGCTCCCTTCCGCCGCTCCGGCCACGGACAGCCTCTCTGCCTCCACACT
>JAKSKA010000173.1 GCA_024401915.1 Bacteroidales bacterium | reverse complement strand
CCCCTCTATCTCAGCGAGACTTTCGGAGCCAACAAGCAGACCATCGGGCTGTGCCTTGCCGGCTATACCATTATGGCTATCCTGGTCCGTCCCTTCAGCGGCTATCTTGTGGACACGATGCCGAGAAAGCGCGTCCTGGTCATCTGCAGCGTCATCTTCGCCGCAGTGTTCGGAGGCTACATCGGAGCCGGCACGCTGATCGTGTTCACTGTTTTCCGCACGCTGCACGGTATGCCGTTCGGCGCTCTGTCCGTCTCCGCCAACACCGTTGCCATCGACGTGCTGCCCGCGGAGAGACGCACCGAGGGCATAGGATACTACGGGCTCAGCAACAATCTCGCGACGGTGATAGGGCCGGCGATAGCGATCTTCCTGCTCCAGGCAGCCGGGGGCGATTTCCGTCCGCTTTTCATCATCTCGATGGCCACGGCGGCGCTCGCCATCGTGCTCTCATCACTGATAAGGCTGCCCCAGCGCGACTTCATCCCGGAGAAGAAAATGTTCTCCCTGGACCGCTTCTTCCTGCTGAAAGGCTGGAGGGAGGCTCTGGCGCTGATCATCCTGTCCATAGCCCACGGCATAGTCCAGACCTATGTCGCCATCTACGGCAAGGAGGAGCTCGGGATACTGACCGGCACCGGCCTCTTCTTCACCCTCTTCGCCCTGGGTCTCATCGTTTCCAGGCTCACGGGAGCGCACGCGCTGAGGAAGAACCTGGTGTCGCGCAACGCTTCGATGGGCATCCTCGTCTCACTCTGCGGCTATCTGCTCTTCGCGGCAGTCCACACACCTTTCGCATACTATGCATCCGCATTCATCGTGGGCCTGGGCAACGGCCATATGTGGCCGGCATTCCAGACTATGTTCGTGAATCTCGCGGAGCACAACCAGAGGGGCACGGCCGTTTCTTCGATACTCACGGCCTGGGATGCGGGAGTGGGTCTCGGCGTCCTCGCAGGCGGCTTCCTCTCAGAGCATTTCGGCTATCACACGGCGTTCTGGGCAGCATTCACAGCACAGACTGCGGGTATATTGTTCTATTTCGCATTCGCACGCAAACATTTCGAAACCAATAAATTACGTTAAATATGATTCTTAATTTCCTCGCCGCTACGCCGGCCATCCAGGAATCCGTTGATTCCGTAAAGACAGCCCTTCTTGACACCGTGGGCAAATCCGACGTCGAAAAGGACTTCATCTCAACTATCGACACCCTTACGTCAACCCCGGCAGACCAGATCTTTGCCTCTCTCGGAGAGAAAGCTTTGCAGTTCGGTCTCAAGGTAGTCGCCGCCCTCGTCATCTACGCCCTTGGCGCCTGGCTCATCAGGATTGCAAAGAAGACCCTCCGCAAATTCTTCGAGAAGAAGAACACCGAGCCCGCCATCGTTTCCTTCTCGATGAGTCTCGTGACAGCGCTCTTCTGGGTCATCCTCGTCATTCTCGTCGTCGGAGCGCTCGGAGTTGAGACCACCTCCCTCGCAGCCCTCCTGGCAGCAGGTGGAATGGCCATAGGTATGGCTCTCAGCGGAACCGTCCAGAACTTCGCCGGTGGTGTGATGATACTCATCTTCAAGCCCTTCAAGGCCGGTGATTACATCGAGGCACAGGGTTATGCCGGAACCGTTTCCGACGTCACCATCACCGCCACCAAGATCATCACCGCCGACAACAAGGTCGTGATCCTCCCCAACGGCCCGCTCAGCAGCGGTTCCATCAACAACTACTCCAAGGAGGAATACAGAAGGGTAGATATCAACGTCTGCGTCGAATACGGCTCGGATACCGAGGTCGTAAAGGAAACCCTCCTCGCAATCGCAAAGGGCAACGAGAAGATACTTGACGCAGCACACGGTGCACCTGCAGATCCCTTCGCAGCAATCTGCAACCTGTCCCCCAGCAGCGTCGATTTCACCTTCCGCCTCTGGACGAAGTCAGCCGACTACTGGGACGTATTCTTCTACGCCAACGAGGCTGTTTACAAGGAAATCCCCCAGCACGGGATTTACTTCCCCTACCCGCAGCTCAAGGTCCATATGGAAAAATAACTGATCTCCTCTGCTTAGTCATCTGCCTCCGAGCGTCGGCTACCTCCTCCGGGGCCTTCCGCTTCGCTCCATCCCGGCCTCCGCGGGGCGCGTTGAGACGCGCCAGGCATCCAAGGGGTGACCGGTACTTGTTTTCAGAGGGTTTTATACACACGAAGCCTGTCTTCTGTTATTTTCAGAGAGAATCAGGCGGAAACGCTCTGATTTTATTCAATTTTCGCAAAAATCAGAGAGAATCGGCCTAAAACGCTCTGATAAGCATCACTTTCCGTAAACACTCCAGCCGCCTCTGACTCGTTCGCGGTGAATGCCAGTTCAGCAACGCGCGCCGCGAGGAGAGAATTCTTGAGTGGGCGCTGCCCCCTGACTCGTTCGCGACACTATCGTTCTGCTCACATTCCCGGCGGGCTAAAGCCCTTCTGCTCGGGCCGCAAGCATAAAAATGCTTGCTGTAAACACCCTCACGACCCCGCCGCTCCCGAGCTACCGACATCGCGTCTACGACGCTCCGTCCCGCTCTCCGCCGGGC
>JAKSKA010000172.1 GCA_024401915.1 Bacteroidales bacterium | reverse complement strand
GGCACGTACATGGGGGAGAATATCGTCTCGCCGACGATATCCTTCTTCTGCGCCCTTGCGGGTGCGAAGGCAACGCAGGCAAGTGCCAGCGCCAGAAACGTCTTTTTCATTTCTTGTAGATATTAAGAATATAGTGGAAAATGCTGTGGGAATACCAGAGTGCCACAATCAGCGGCAGTGAGATATACCAGGGCAGGAGGACAAGTGCGGGAATCCCTTCTATCAGGGTCAGCAGCACCACTCCAACGAAGAGGCAGCCATAGCGTATCGTGTTGATCCAGGCCCTGTCCTTCAGCTTGCGCGACAGGATAGCGGTAGCGAGCAGGATAGGCCAGCAGAGCACGAATGAGATTGCGAAGATGGGGAAAAGCAGGGCCTTGAGGACGATTCCGAGCCTGGGCACGGTAACGGGAGGACGTCCGATGAGCGATTCGAGGTTCTCGGTCAGGGTCTGCATAATCTGGCGTATGTTGTCTTCCGCCTCCACCCTGATGGCTTTACCATAACGTATCGTCAAGCCCGTCATACTGTCGAAGAATGTCTCATAGTCGAGTCCGACAGGAACTATGTAAACAGGCTTTTCCTGTGTTCCTGCTGCCTGGAGAGCAATCCTCGCAACGCCTTTCTTCAGAGGCTGCAGGCCTCGTTCTGGGCGGTGGCGTCCTTCTGCGAACATACAGAACGGGACTCCGTTCTCCATACATTTCACGGCGTTGTTGAAGACGTCGAGATTCTCCGTGACGGCGGCCATCCCGTCCCTCTCCCGGGAGAGAGGAAGGATCTTGAGGAAATACATTATCCTGGCTACCGAGGGCTTCTTGAAGACGTCAGCCCTTGCTCCGAAAGCGAGCGGGCGCTTGTCGTCCTGGAGAAGGACCATAGGGTCCATCATCGTGCAGCAGTGGTTGGGCGCATAGACTATCAGGCCGTCGGTGGGGATATTCTCACGCCCCTCCGTGTAGATGCGGCTGTATATCCGCCTCGTGGCCCAATCGACGTAATTGCGCAGGAAGTTATACAACCCGTCATTACGCCAGATCTTGCGTATTTTACGCCTTCTTCTGCGCATCGCGCCTGTCTTTGAGATTGAATGCGGAGCTTACGGTAAGTCCGCTGATGATATGCCATACACCCCACCAGGCCGTGATCACGAGCATTCCTCCGTGAGGCGGGAAGTTCGCGAAGATGGAAGTGCCAAGAAGAAGTACGAGCCCGAGACCGCTGTTCTGGATGCCTGTCTCGATAGTGAGGGTCCTTCTGTCAGCCTTCGAGACCTTGAATGCCGTACCGGTAAGGAAACCGATGGTGAGGGCAAGGAAGTTGTGGACGAGGACGACAAGGAATATGTACTTGATGGACTTCAGGAAAGCATCGATGTTGCCTATGAATGAGAGCACCACCATCACGAGGAAGAACACGATGCTGACCCACTGGAAGGGCTTCTTGAGCTTTGCTGCGAGTTTGGGAAGATACTGGCTGGTAAGTATTCCGAGGACGAGGGGAATTCCGAGGAGGATGAATATCGTCTTGAATACGTCAAACAGAGGGATTGCAAGATGAGGCACGTCTGCGGCTATCTTCGCGGTGCTCAGATAGAGATTGCCCCATAACCAGAAGTTGAAGGGAGTCGTGAAAACCGCAAGTGCCGTGCTGATGGCGGTAAGGCTGACCGAAAGCTCTATGTTGGCTTTCGAGAGCGAGCTCATGAAGTTCGAGATGTTGCCGCCGGGGCAGGCCGCCACCAGTATCATACCCAGGGCCATCATCGGCGATATCCACTTCCCCATCAGCAGAGCGAGGCAGAACGTGAATGCAGGCAGCAGGATGAGCTGCGAGCAGGCGCCGAGAATGACTGATTTCGGATTCTTGAAGACATCGACGAACATCCTGGGCTTTATCCCCAGTGCAACTCCGTACATTACGAATGCAAGGACGACGTTGATTGTGTTCATTCCCCCGGCATTGAGGGTGACGTCGATACTATCGATGGCTTGTGCCAGTTCTTGTGTCATTGCTTTAGGTTTTTTCCGTTACAAAGATAATACTTTTCATTTAATACACAAAAAAAGTAAACGCATTTACTTTCTTGTTTCATTTTTTGTCCATATATATTAATTTTGTGGTATGTATAAGAATGATGATACGATCTGCGCTCCCGCAACGGTTCCCGGTACCGGAGCGATAACGATTATAAGGGTAAGTGGCAACGATGCCTTCGCCCTGACAGACAGGGTGGTTGCCTTCAAGTCCGGCAATTGTGCCTCCGCAAAGGGCTACACGCTGAAATTCGGCAGCGTAAGGGGCCGGGACGGGATGGAGCTGGACGAGGTCCTGGTGGGCGTGTTCCGCGGACCGAAATCCTACACCGGAGAGGACTCGACGGAGATATATTGTCACGCCTCCCCTTTCATCGCCTCTGAGCTGATGAACCTGCTCTGCGAAGCAGGTGCTCGTCCTGCCGGGCCGGGTGAATTCACACGCCGCGCGTATCTGAACGGCAGGATGGACCTTGCCCAGGCGGAAGCTGTCGCGGACGTGGTGGCCTCGAATTCCGCTGCGTCCAACCGAATTGCGCTGAAACAGATGAAAGGCTCATA
>JAKSKA010000171.1 GCA_024401915.1 Bacteroidales bacterium | reverse complement strand
TTGCTGACATTGTCCTCGTCAGTCTCCTTCTCCTTGCCGTCCTTCCATTCGGTTTTTTTGCCGAATACCACGGGAACGGGCATAAACTTGCAGTATTTGCCCAGAAGGAAGCTGATCTTGCCCTTGGTGCCGAATTCCTCTGCGGATTCCTTGTCGAGGTGGAGCGTGATCACTGTACCGCGCTCTTTCTTGCTGCACTTGCCCATTTCGAATGCAGGGCTTCCGTCGCAGCTCCATTTCACCGCCTCGGCGCCATCCTTCCAGCTGAGCGTCTCGATTGTCACCTTCTCAGCCACCATAAATGCCGAGTAGAAACCGAGTCCGAAATGGCCTATGATGCTCTGGTCCTTGTATTTGTCGAGGAACTCGCTGGCTGAGGAGAAGGCTATCTGGTTGATGTAGCGGTCCACTTCCTCCTCTGTCATTCCTATGCCGCTGTCGATGATCTTGAGCGTCTTGGCTTTCTCGTCAAGCTCGATGCTGACCTTGATGTCGGACACGTCACCCTTGAATTCGCCGGCGTTCGCGAGGGCTTTCAGCTTCTGGCTCGCATCCACCGCGTTCGCAACGAGCTCACGAAGGAAAATCTCGTGGTCGCTGTACAAAAACTGCTTGATTACCGGGAAGATGTTCTCGGTTGTTACTCCAATCTGTCCTTTCATTGTATTGTTCATTTTGATAGTCTGTTTTCCGGAGCCGGATAACCCGGACTCCGCAGGGATACGGAATCAAAATGTGTTCCACTGACAATTTGTCACTATTTATATAGGAAGCGCTTGATGCTCATCTTGGGAGTCTTCTCGAAAGGATCCAGCATTACCTCCACCTTGGCTATCTGGCTGTATGAAGGCAGCCTGCGGTTGGCGCCGATCCTGGCGTTCTCGGGTATGTCCGCTATCGTCTCCTCGTCGAGCTTGTCACGCTTGATGGCGTCCTTGTCGAGATAGAGCAGGCCCACTATCCTCGAGGCCCTGTCCAGGACCACGGATTCCGCGATGTAGGGCTGAGAGTTGATGATTGCTTCCAGTTCCTCCGGATATACGTTCTGGCCGTTCGCGGTCAGGATCATCGACTTGCTGCGTCCCTTGATGTAAACGTTGCCCTTGTCGTCCATCACGCCAAGGTCTCCGGTGCGCAGCCATCCGTCCTCCGTGAATGCCACGGCGTTGGCTTCGGGGTTGCGGTAGTAGCCGCTGCAGATGTTGCGCCCGCGCGCCTGGATCTCTCCGGCGATGTGGCGCGGGTCTTCGGAGTCGATGCGGATTTCGTGAACCGGCTTTCCGCAGGAGCCGGGAACGTACTCCTGCCACCCGGTGTATGTGAGCAGCGGGCTGGCTTCCGTCATTCCGTAACCTACGGTGTAGGGGAGCCTGATGTGCCTGAAGCAGCGTTCCACTTCGGGATTCAGAGCCGCTCCGCCCATAATGAAGATGCGTACACGGCCACCGAACGCCTCTTTCACCTTCTTGCCTATGCTGTTGTAGAGTATGCGGTTGATGCCCGGAATCCAGAGCAGCATCTTCATCCACCACTTGCTGATTGTGGGCTTGATGGCCGACTTGTAGACCTTTTCCATCACCAGGGGTACCGCTATGACCATAAACGGGCGCACCTCCTTCATCGCTTTCATAAGCAGCGTCGGGGACGGCGTCTTTCCGAGGAAGTGGATCGTGCAGCCGGAGCAGCAGGGATAGATGAACTCGCAGGCGAGTCCGTACATATGCGCGAGGGGCAGCATCGAGACGACGCTGTCTTCCGCAGTGCAGCTCAGGTTCTCCTGGCTGAATTCAAGCATATCGCTGAGGCACTCGTATCTGAGCATCACGCCCTTGGGCGCGCTGGTGGTGCCGGAGGTGTAGTTGATGACGGCGAGGTCCTGCAGGTCGGATTCGGTGTAGCAGACGCTTTCGCGCGTGAATCCCATAGGGTAGCGTTCCGTGAAGGTGGACGCGGTGGCCGCATAGGCTTCTTTCACCGCTTCGTCGGCTGCGTAGAGCAGGGTGTGGTCCTTGACGCTTATCGCGCATTTGAGACCGGACATCACGCCCTTGTCCAGCTTTGCCCAGATTTCGGGATCGGTGAAAAGTATGGTGCTCTCCGAGTGGTCCGTGAGGCTTGCTATGCTGTCGGGATGGAAGTCGGCGAGTATGGGCACTGCCACGGCGCCGTAGCTGCTCGCCGCGAGGAAGCTGATGCCCCAGCGGGCGGAATTGCGTGCACAGATGGCCATACGCTCACCCTTGCCTATCCCGGCCGCCTCGAAGAAAATGTGGAACTTTTCTATGCTTTCGGCGAGTTCGGCGTAGGTGAAGCTCTCTCCCTTGAAATTGCAGAGGGCGGGCTTGTCCCAGTTGGCTTTTATTGCCGATTCCAGTTTTTTGATATAGTTTGTCATATCGCAAAAATATCCTTTGTTGGAGGACTCGACAACTAAAATGGTTGTTTTGTGGCGAATTTTATAGATATTTGTGGCGAAAACTTCAAATTTGTGGTGAAATATTATGAGCAGAAAACCTATTGTAGCGCTGATCTACGATTTTGACGGCACCCTTTCTCCTGGAAATATGCAGGAGTTCGGCTTTATCCAGGCCGTCGGCTCCACTCCGGAGGAGTTCGGGAAGATGAGTGATTGCGTAGCCAAGGGCGAGGGCGGGTGGAATGTCCTGGCAGATATGAGGCTGATGTTCGAGGGGGCGCGCAGGTGGGGCGTCCAGCTGCGCCGGGAGAA
>JAKSKA010000170.1 GCA_024401915.1 Bacteroidales bacterium | reverse complement strand
ACGAGGAGCTTATGCCCGACGGAATGACCCCTTCCTACTTCCTGTTCCTGGAGGTGGACCCGCACGCCATCGACGTCAACATCCACCCGACCAAGACGGAGATAAAGTTCGAGGACGACAGCCTCATCTTCCAGATCCTCTACGCCTGCGTCAAGGAGACGCTCGGACGCAACAGCTTCGGCGCGTCCATAGACTTCGACACCGAGGGTGCCGTGGAGCTGCCGCAGCTCGGGAGCAGTTTCGAGCAGTACCGCGGCATCAGCCAGCCTTCGGCCGCAGCTGACCCGTCATACAACCCCTTCGACTTCACGGACGCCGCCCGGCGCTTCGAGAGCGAGCGCAGCGGAGAAAGCCACTATTCCACTGAAAAACAAGACTATACACCACTGTTCAAGGAGCCCGGGACCCTTTCCGAAAGAGTACCGTCCAGCATCCAGTGCGGCAGCGCGGCGCCGGCGAAGGAACTCATCATCAGGGGCAACTACATCGTCAGCGGAGTTAGCGGCGGACTGATGTTCGTCAATGTCCACAGGGCCTGGGAACGCGTGATGTATGACAGGGCGATTGACGCTTTGTCAAAAAACGGACACGTCAGCCAGACAGCCCTCTTCCCCGTCCTCGTAGCCGTCGGAGCGGCGCAGCAGACCGTTTTTGCCGAAAACGCGGAGATGCTCTCGAAACTTGGCTTTGAAATTGCAGTGGAAGGAACGGACGCCGTGCTCGTAAGTGCCGTTCCCGAAGGGTTCAGCTGTGAACAGGGAAGCATAGAGCGCTGCGTCGGCGAACTGCTGTTCATCCTCGAAGACGGGAAGGACAATCTTCCGGAGCTGATGGTCCAGAAGATGGCGGAGAGATTCGCGGCTGCAGGGGCCTCCGGGGACGGAGAAGTGAAAACCCAGGCCCAGGCCGCCAGCCTGCTCGAAGCGCTTATGGAAAGTTCCAACCCCGAATTCACTCCGGGAGGAAAGAGGATAACGGTGATAGAAAGTTTTGAAGAAATAGAAAAAAGGTTTTAAGGAATGTCATTCTACTACTCAGGAGGAGGAAGGGGAGGTTTTCTCTCCAACGTGCCGAAAGTCACCAGGAATCTCATCATCATCAACATAATCGTATTCATCGGGACGTTGCTCGGGAAGAACGCGATGTATGAGAATTTCGCCCTCTTCTACCCGACTTCCCGATATTTCCACTGGTGGCAGGTGATCACCCATATGTTCATGCACGGCGGTTTCTGGCACATATTCTTCAATATGTACACTCTCTTCATCTTCGGAAGCGTCGTGGAGAATATGATAGGCGAGAAGAAGTTCCTGTATTTCTACTTCATCTGCGGTCTCGGCTCCGTCGCCCTCCATCTCGGAGTCGCATATCTCCAGATGCAGAGCTATGTGGCGGCGGCAGCGGAAGGCAGCCAAAGCGCGATAGGCGCCATCGAAGCATTGAAATACACGCCCACCGTCGGCGCGTCAGGCGCCATCTACGGCGTCCTGATAGGCTACGCGATGCTGTTCCCGGAAGCGAGGATGCAGCTGCTGTTCCCTCCGGTTGTACTCAGTGCCAAGTGGATGGTCATCATATTCGCGGCCATCGAGCTCTTCACCGGAGTGTCCGGTCTGGCCAGCGGGATAGCGCATTTCGCCCATCTCGGAGGTATGCTCTTCGGATGGCTGCTGATAATGTACTGGAAAAAGAAGGGCAATCTGTTTGACAGGGAATATTTCTGATGGATACGAAAATTGCAATAGACGAGGCTGTTGCCGTCCTCAAGGCGGGTGGGGTGATACTCTACCCTACCGATACGGTATGGGGCCTGGGCTGCGATGCCACCAACGAAGAGGCCGTGGCCAAGGTGTTCGAGATCAAGAAGCGCAGCGGGGCCAAGTCCCTGGTGCTTCTCGCCGCCGACCTGGATATGGTCGCGCGCTACATCAAGGAGATACCTTCCATCGCGATAGACCTCGTGGAGGTCAATGATGCGCCGATGACGATCGTCTATCCCGGCGCGCAATATCTTGCTCCCAATGTGGTGGCGGAAGACGGGTCTGTCGGGATACGCATACCTATGAACGATTTCTGCCAGGCGCTGATCCGCAGATTCCGCAAGCCCATCGTCTCGACCAGCGCGAACATTTCCGGCGAGCCCACGCCGTCCCGCTTCGACGAGATCTCCGACGTGATAAAAGGCGCCGTGGATTGGTGCGCCCCCGGAAACATCGGCGGGGAAGCGACCGGCAAGGCATCACAGATAATAAAGATAGGCCTCAAGGGTGAGGTCGAAATAATAAGGGCCTGATGGAACTGTTCTTCAGCGACGATATCTGCGGAAGCACCGTCCGCCTGGACGCGGAGGAATCCGTCCACTGCGTGAAAGTGCTGCGCCACAGGGCCGGGGACACGGTCTTCATCATAGACGGCCGCGGCACGTTGCTGGAATGCACCCTCACGGACGACTCGCCCAAGGGTGCTGAAGCCAGGATAGAGAAGCGGAGCGCCGGCTGGGGCGCCCACGGCTACCGGCTCACGGCCGCCGTCTGCCCGACCAAGAATGCCGACCGCTACGAATGGTTCGTGGAAAAGGCCACGGAACTCGGCGTGGACAGCATCGTTCCCGTGATAGGCGAGCACTCCGAGCGCCGCGTGTACAAGACGGACAGGCTCCGCAAGCTGGTCAGAAGCGCAGCGAAACAGTCGCTCAAGGCCGCCGTCCCGGTCGTCGAAGAGCCGGTGGGCTGCCTCGGC